>DASXND010000484.1:0-5625 GCA_036495265.1 Dyella sp. | reverse complement strand
CAGCGTTACATCGAGGACTGCCAGGTCTGCTGCCGCCCGATCGAGATTGCGGTCGAGGTCGGCGCGGACGGTGAACTGCAGGTTGGCGTCACCTCGGAGAACGACGGCTGATCGCCTCGTGCCGATTCAGCCCAGGGCGCTCGAGTCGATCACGTCGACACCCAACTGGTCGTAGCGCACGCGGGTGGCGAGGTCGGCATCGGCGTCGGGCGACACCGGGCGGGTCAGGTCCCACAGCACGTGCGTGCGAAAATCCAGCTCGACCGCATCCTGTGCCGTCCACAACACGCATACATCGCGCGCCAGCCCGCATACATACACTTCGTCCACGTCATGTCCGCGCAGCCAGTCGGCCAGTCCGGTGGAAGGGCGCTGGCCATCGGGTCCGTGGTTCTCACGAAAACCGCTATAGGAATCCACGCGCGGGTCGTCGCCCTTGCGGATGACCGTGTCCACCATGGTCCAGTCGATGCCGGGATGCAGTGCCGCACCTGGCGTGCCCTGCACGCAGTGGGTCGGCCATAGCATTTGGGCGTGGCCATACAGGGGAATGCGCTCGAACGGTTCGCGGCCGGCATGGGTGCTGGCAAAGGAGACGTGACCGGCGGGATGCCAGTCCTGCGTGGCGACGACATGGCGGAACAGGCGCCGTTTCAGTAACTGATCGATACCAGGGACGATGGCGTCGCCCTCGTGGCAGGCCAAGGCGCCGCCGGGCATGAAGTCTGGCTGCACGTCGATCAGGATCAGGGCGGCGCGGCTGCTGATGGGGTGGCTCATGGGTCGTTCGAAGCTCGTAAGGGGTTACGTTCAGCGAGTCTAGTCGGCTACCTGCGCGCAACGATGTGACCCGTTCGACGGGTGATGTGTACGCAATGTGTGTTGTTCAGAGTAAGGAATTTCTTACACGTAGCTCTCGGTTCGCCCGTAAGCCGCCTGGCTAAGGGCATAATGCCTGCAAACAACAACAAAGGTGGACAGGGGTATGCCTTACGACCAGTCGTGGATGGGGTACGGCCTAATAGGTGGCCTGGAAGCCGGTGCCATCGCCGCGGTCGTGGCCTTTCTGATGTTTGGACTGATTCACTGGTTCGGCCGGACCCAAGGCTGGAGCCTGGGCCTGGAGATCAGCTGGGCGGCCGTGCTGAGCATGCTGCTGGCTGGCGGTGGCGACCTGTGGAACCTGTTCTATTTCAACTATGGCCGACTGCAATCGCTGGAGTTGCTGCGGGCGCGACTGGCCGAAGTGCACGATCCCGATAGCATGGGTCTGCGCGTGCTGAGCGAATTCATCGGCGTTGGCATCGGTGTCTATCTTGGCTGGTTGCTGTTCGCCCGCCGCCGACTGTCCTGATGCTCCAGTCGCGGCGCTCAAGCTGCGAGGCCTGCCGCCAGGCTCGAATATCTGGCCTTCCTTTCCCCGCCCATTGTCGTCATGCATACCCAAGCTGAAGTCGCTGCCAGCGGCCTGCCGTTGACTCTCCGCATCGTCCAGATCGTTGGCTTTACCTTTCTGGCTTACCTGGTAATCGGCATGCAGTTGGCGGTGCTGCCGCCGTTCGTGCATGACGACCTGGGCTTCGGCGCGGTGCTGGCGGGGCTGGTCATCAGCACCCAGTACGTTGCCACCTTGCTCAGTCGAGGTTTCGCCGGGCGCACATCCGATACCGCAGGCCCCAAGCGGGCGGCGGTGATCGGGATGGCGGCATGCGGCGGCAGCGGTCTGTTGATGATCGGCGCGGCGCTGCTGCACGACCTGCCGGGCGCATCGCTGGGCGTGTTGCTGCTGGCCAGGCTGGCATTGGGCATGGGCGAGAGCTGCGTGGCCACGGGCTGCATCATGTGGGGCATTGGCCGGGTGGGCAGCGCGCATACGGCCAAGGTGATTTCCTGGAACGGCATTGCCACCTACGGCGCACTCGCCGTGGGCGCGCCGCTCGGCGTGCTGCTGACCTCGGCCTTTGGCTTCGTTGTCATTGGCATCGCCAGCGTTGCGCTGATGCTGTTGTCGCTGTTGTTGGCATGGCGACGCCCGGCGGTGCGTGTCGAAGCCGGCGAACGTCTGCCCATGCGTCATGTGTTCGGGCGTGTGGCGCCGTACGGCATGGGCCTGGCGCTGGGTTCGATCGGCTTCGGTGTCATCGCTACCTTCATCACGCTCTTCTACGCCAGCCAGGGCTGGGTGGGCGCGGCGCCGACGCTGAGTCTGTTCGGACTGTGCTTTGTGGGTGTGCGGCTGGTGTTCGGCTGGACCATTGCGCATTTCGGCGGCTATCGCGTGGCCTTGGTGTCGCTCCTGGTCGAGTGCCTGGGCCTGCTGGTGCTGGCCAGCGCAAACCACGTGGGGATGGCGATGCTGGGGGCGGCGCTGAGCGGCATTGGCTTCTCGCTGATCTTTCCCTCGCTTGGCGTCGTCGCGGTGGATAGGGTGAGCGTGAGCAATCGGGGCTCCGCGCTGGCGGCGTATTCGGTCTTCATCGATGTGGCCCTGGGCATCACGGGTCCGCTCGGCGGCTGGATCGCTTCGGGCGGTCGTTACGCGCCGATGTTCGTCGTGGCAGCGCTGATGTCGCTGGCGGCTGCCGTGCTTACCGGTGGGCTGTATATGACATATGGCAACACGATGCGTGGCTGATGCTTACAACACCGGGTCGAACAGCCGCGCGACATGCATGGCCAGGCGCTGGAGATACGGCGCCCTGAGAAACTCGGCCTCGGTCACCTCGTGCGCGTGCGCGAAATCCTCATGCAGCATGGCCTCGACCTGCATGGCGAAATCGCGGTCCACGTTGAGCGCACCGATCTCGAAATTGAGGCGAAACGAGCGGTTGTCGAGATTCATGCTGCCGACCGACGCGGTGTCGTCGTCGATCAGCATCACCTTCTGATGCAGGAAGCCGGGCTGGTAGCGGAAGATGCGAATGCCGGCGCCTACCGCGTCGTGGGCATAAAGCCCGGTGGCGAGAAACACCGTGCGGTGATCGGGGCGCGATGGAATCAGCACGCGCACGTCCACGCCGCGAAACACGGCAAGACGCAAGGCCGACATCACCGCCTGGTCGGGAACGAAATAGGGCGTGGTGATCCATAAGCGCTTGCGCGCCGCATGAATGGCGGCGACGAAGAACAGCGAGCAGGTTTCCTGCCGGTCGGCGGGGCCGGTGGCGACCACCAGGGTGTGCGCATGGCCTTCGTTGAGCGTGGGCGGCAGCAGCGGCGGCAAGGCGCCGGTCACCCAATGCCAGTCCTCCGCGAAGCTGCGTTGCAGATCGGCGACGGCCGGTCCTTCGATCTGCAGGTGGGTATCGCGCCAGGGCGCAAGTGGTGGCTTGAGTCCGAGATATTCGTCGCCCACGTTGAGGCCGCCGACAAAGCCGCGGGTGCCGTCGATCACCACGATCTTCCGGTGGTTGCGGAAGTTGAGCTGGAAGCGATTGCTGCGCCGCTGCGTGGCGAACGGATGGATGGCGATGCCGGCATCGCGCAGCGTGTCCACGTATTGCCGTGGCAGGGCGTGACTGCCGATGCCATCGTAGAGCACGCAAATCTCGACCTTGGCGCGTGCGCGCTCCAGCAAGATCTGCTGCAGACGCCGCCCCAGGTGGTCGTCGTGGATGATGAAAAACTGCACCAGCACGCAACGCTTCGCCTCGCCGATAGCGGCAAGCATGGCATCGAACGCGGCATCGCCATTGATCAGCAGACGGAGTTTTTGCCCGGCATGGAAGCGTGTGCGCAACATGTGCGCGATTTCGGCGTAGCGGGCGCAGGCGCCGTGCGGGGACTGCGCGGATTCCAGCTGGATATCGGCCATGGCCTGCATCTGCTCGCGGCGCAACCGATGCAGGTCGACGTAGCCATGGAAGCGGCTGCGGCCCAGGTAGAGGTAGGGCACGAGGGTGACATAGGGCAGCAACACCAGGCCGAGTGCCCAGGCGAAAGCGCCCTGTGGCGTACGCGTGTGCATCACCGCATGCATGGCCGTCAGCACGCCAGCCGCATGCAGCAGGACAAGCAAGGTACCGATGATGCTGCTCAACATGCGCGGTGCTCAGTCGTGCCGAAGGCGGGCGTGTTGCCGTGGGTCGACATGGTGTCCTCGTGGACCAGGTGGCGTGGTACGGG
This sequence comes from Dyella sp., assembly GCA_036495265.1. Taxonomy (GTDB): domain Bacteria; phylum Pseudomonadota; class Gammaproteobacteria; order Xanthomonadales; family Rhodanobacteraceae; genus Dyella. The sequence continues at coordinate 1,500 of DASXND010000484.1, read as the reverse complement.
AAGCTTGCAGGCGGGTTCTCAGGTCATGGCAAGGCGTACGGTATCGAGCACATCGCGTTCGCGCTGTTCCAGCTCATGCTGCAGATGATCGACGAAAAGGCGGATGCGTGCAGGGAGGTAGCAACGACTGGGATAGACAGCGTAGATGTCCGCTTCAGGCAGGATCACGTCGGCGAGCAGCGGCACCAGCCTTCCGGCGCGAACATCGGCGGCAATATCCCAGGCGGACTTGAAGGCGAGGCCGTGGCCGGCCACTGCGAGTGCGCGCATCAGGTCGCCGTTGTCGCAGGTGATGCTGGCGTCGATGCGCAGGGTGCGGGGGCCTTCGGGCGTCTGCAGGATCCACGGCAGGATGCCGTGTCCGGGGCGGTGCAGCATCAGGCAGTCATGCTGCGGCAGTTCGTCGGCACTGGCAGGGCGGCCACGTCGCGCCAGGTAGGAAGGCGCCGCGCATACCACGCGGAAGTTGCGCGCGAGCCGGCGCGAGACCAGTCGCGAGTCGGTGAGGTTGCCGCCGCGCACCGCCACGTCCACGCCGTGCTCGAACAGGTCGAGGATCGCGTCGGAGTTGGTCAGGCGAAGCTTCAGTTGCGGGTGCTGCGCGGCGAAGTCTGCCGCGATCGGGCCAATGTACTGGCGTCCCATGTCCACCGCGGCGGACACATGCAGCTGCCCGCGCACCTCCAGTTGCCCCAGGCCGACGGCCGCGTTGGCGTCGTCCACGTCGGCAATGATGGCCAGGCAGCGTTCGTAGTAGATGCTGCCTTCTTCGGTGAGGGTGAGACGGCGAGAGCTGCGCTGCATCAGCCGCACGCCCAGCGCCTGCTCCAGTCGAGTGAGGCGCTTGCTCGCGGCGGCCGGGGACAGGCCAAGCTCCCGCCCGGCGGCCGAAAGGCTGCCATCGGTGACGGCGCGGACAAACAGCCGCATGTCTTCGAAATCGACCATCTTCAACTTTTTGGAAAAGATGCGTCTCTAGTTTGCTCAATTCACGCAGGACTCCACAAGGCGCACAGTGCCGCCGTTTCCTCCGTTGAGCCAATCTCATGACTATCCGATCCGCCGGACTGCGGCGATGAGCGCCGTTTCGAGCAAATGGGCGCTGTTTGCCCTATCGGTGGCAGCCTTTGCCATCGGCACTACCGAATTCGTGATCATGGGCCTGTTGCCGGAAGTGGCCGCCGACCTGCATGTGAGTATTCCCTCGGCGGGGTTGCTGGTGTCGGGCTATGCGCTGGGCGTGGCTGCCGGGGCGCCCTTGCTGGCCGCGCTCACCGCCCGGATGGAGCGCCGCAACGCCCTGCTGCTGTTGCTAGGTCTGTTCATCCTCGGCAACGCGCTTTGTGCCGTGGCGCCGAACTACGGCGTGCTGATGGTGGCGCGCGTGGTCGCTGCGTTCTGTCACGGCTCGTTCTTTGGTATCGGTGCGGTGGTGGCATCGCATATCGTGCCGCGTGACCAGGCGGCCCGCGCCATCGCACTGATGTTCACCGGCCTGAC
>DASXND010000483.1:0-3498 GCA_036495265.1 Dyella sp. | reverse complement strand
GCAGCGGTGTTCGCGTTCGCGCTTGGCATGGTGTTCCTCATTCTTGCGGCGCAGTACGAAAAGTGGTCGCTGCCGCTCGGTGTGCTGATGGCCGTGCCGTTCGCGCTGTTTGGCGCGCTCATCGGCATCTTGATGCGCGGCATGGAAAACGATGTGTACTTCCAGATCGGCCTGACCGTACTGATTGCGCTGGCAGCGAAGAACGCCATTCTTATTTTCGAGTTTGCCGTCGAGATGCGTGAGAAGGAGGGGATGAACGCCTACGACGCGTCCCTGCATGCGGCCAAGCTGCGCCTGCGCCCCATCATCATGACGTCGCTGGCCTTCATCCTCGGCTGCGTGCCGCTGGCCATCGCCAGTGGCGCCTCCGCCGCCAGCCGCCGCTCACTGGGCACCGGTGTCGTGTTTGGCATGCTGGGCGCCACGGTGATCGCGTTGCTGTTCATTCCGATGTTCTTCTGGGGACTGGAAACGATGTCGGGCCGCAAGAAGCGCGCCGAAGCAGAGCCATCCGGGGCGACACCGCCCAAGCCCGACGATGATCATCCGTCGGTCGGTCAGGAGGGATGAGATGGGACGCCAGTGGCTAGGGTGGTCTTGTCTGGCATGCAGCGTGGCCCTTTACGGTTGCGCGGTTGGACCGGACTATCACCGGCCAACCGTTGAGACGCCGGTCACCTATCGCTTTGCGGATGTGCAGGCGATGCAGCAGAGCTCGGCGGACTGGTGGTCCCAATTCAATGATCCCGTGCTCGATGCACTGATCCAGAAGGCGATCGCGCAGAACAAGGATCTGGCCGTCGCCGCCGCGCGAATCGATGAGTATTACGGCCGCTTGATGACCACCCGGTCTGCACTCTATCCGCAGCTCTCCGCCGGCTTTTCCGGCGGCCGCGAGCGTTATCCCGCCACGCCACTGACGCGCGAGTATGAGGCCACCGAGGTACAGGCAAGCGTGATGGCCTCGTGGGAGATTGATTTGTTTGGCCGCCTGCGCCGCTTGCGCGAGTCGGCTCGCGCCGATCTGCTCGGCACGAAGTACGCGCGCGACGCCACGCTCATCTCGCTGGAGGCCAGTGTGGCAACGGGCTATATCAGCCTGCGCGATCTGGATCAGCGCCTGGTTATCTCCCACTCCACGGTTGAGCTGCGCGCTGCGGCGCTGAAGCTGTACGAGGAGCGATTCGGGGGCGGTGTGGTATCCCAGGTCCAGGTTAGCCAGGCGGAATCCGAATACGCCACGGCGCTGGCATCGGAGTATCAGTTCGAGCAGCAGATTGCCCAGCAGGAAAACGCCTTGTCGCTCCTGCTCGGCGAGAACCCTGGGCCGATCCCCCGTGGCAAGCCCATCGACCAGATCGCCGTGCCGAGCATTCCGACGGGCCTGCCGTCCTCGTTGCTGGATCAGCGTCCCGATATTCGCGCGGCCGAGGAGGCCCTGGTTTCGGCGAATGCCCAGATCGGTGCAGCGCGGGCCCAATACTTTCCCACCATCAGCCTGACGGGCTTGTTCGGTGCAGCGAGCACGGCGCTATCTTCGTTATGGAGCGGGCCGGCGAAGCTGTGGTCGTATGCTGGCGCGGCGACGGTGCCGATTTTCACCGCCGGAGCCATTGCGGGCACGGTCAAGCAGGCGGAGGCGCGCCAACAGGAAGCACTGTTCACTTATCAGTCGGCGATACAGAACGCGTTCGCGGACGTTGAAGATGCGCTCGTCGGCGAACAGCGGACCAAGGACCAGCTGGGCGCCGTCGATCGGCAGGTCAGGGCACTGGATCAATACGCCTCGTTGGCTCGTGCGCTGAACGAAGGCGGCTATACCAGCTACCTGGAAGTGCTCGACGCCGAGCGCAGCTTGTTCAACGCCCAGTTGTCGCAGTCGGGCCTGCAAGGGCAGCGTCTCATCGAAGTCGTGAACGTCTACAAGGCTCTCGGCTACGGCTGGCCGACCGAGGGTTCACCCGTGGCATCCAGTGCTGCGCACGAGAGCGGGATGCCGGCGAATGGCCCGTCGTCGCCAGGGCAGAAGTGAGCGGCAGATTCGGTCATGCCATCGTGGTGGCGAAGGGGAGCCGGTGGCTGCCTAGGGAAGGTCTTAATGGCCCGTCATTCCAGCGTTCGCTGGAATGACGAGCAACGACTTATTTAGAGCATCCCTAGTAGCGTCCCTGGTAGTGTGATGAGGCACTTCATGAATCTCTCGGAACTCCAGGCATCGGTTGCTAAGGAGTCGGGGCTGGACGTGGCCGAGCGCGTCTCGGAGATGTGTTTCGGCCTGTTCATGGCGTTAACCTTTGTTGGCGCCGTTTCGGCCGGCGCGTCGGGTCCGGATGCCGGTTCAACCATCTTGCGCGCGGCCTTGGGCTGCAACCTGGCCTGGGGTCTGGCGGATGCCCTGATGTACTTGGTGTCCACACTGGCCGAGCGCGGTAGTCGGTTGACGCTCGCCATTGCGGTAAAGAACGCGCCAGATGCCGTCACTGGGATCCAACTTGTCCGCAACGCGCTACCGCCATTGATCAAGAGCCTTATGGCAGACGCTGACCTGGAGCCACTGCGGGCTAACCTGGTCAACCTGAAAACCCTTCCGGAACGGCCCCGGCTTCATTTCATTGACCTGTTACGAGCCCTTCGCATCTTCTCTATTGTCGTGCTATCAACGTTTCCAGTCGTGCTTCCTTTTGTACTGCTGGACGATGTGCCCAGTGCATTGCTGATTTCGCGCGTGCTAACTCTGGTCATGCTCTTTGGCGGCGGCTTTGCCCTGGGACGGCATGGAGGGTTTGGCGCCTGGCGAGCAGGTCTTGGTATGACTGCACTTGGCGTGTGCCTGACAATGGCGATCATCGCGCTAGGCGGATAGGGCGTCGCAATCCGGGACCGCTCGAGTGGCAAGCAATCGCGATGCCGTATTCCAAGAGCTGACTGCACGCTACGGCCGCAGCGGATCATCGAGTGAACCTTCGAGAACCTTGGCCGTAAGGGACTCCGACCCGGTTAAGTTAGAGAGCTTTGGCCGTAAGGGACTCTGACCCAGTTAAGTTAGCAGTGACCGCTAGGGGGCGCGGCTTCAGCCTTTCAACGCAACATACGATAGACAGCCCCGCAAATAGAAAAAGTCCGCCGAAAAATTGCCAGGCTTTATTGTTCGTCTAAAATTCGGTTCTTACCATTGCCCCTAAAGAAGTCATCGCTACCCCGTCATCCTGTGGAACAGCCGTAAGTCACAGTTTGTCGACCTTGCCCACGCGGATGTCCTTGACCAGCCAATGCCCGTGCAACCGCACGAGTTTCATGTCGGAGAAGGAGTGGGCGCCGATCGCTTCTTTGTCCACATCCATCCACAGGCACTCGAAATAGAGCGTCGCTTTGTCGCCGTCGACCTCCGCATGCATGCGCATCGCGGGCGTGTAGCCGATCCAGCGATGCTCGGGGCGGAACGGGCCGCTTACGTCCGCCCAGTAGCGCCGCACCTCAGCCTTTCCACGGTAGACCTTG
>DASXND010000482.1:0-12282 GCA_036495265.1 Dyella sp. | reverse complement strand
CGTAGCCCAGGGGATGCTCGTGAATTTGGACGCTATCGATCCGTCCTTACGCCCGCCAGTACGCTGGCGCATGGCGCGTCATCTGCTGCTGGGCGCGACGATCCTGCTGCTGGCGGCTTGTTCCAGCGCCCCGCGCAAGCCGCAAGCCACCTTCAAGGACTCCCGTTCAGCGCTGGCCGACCTGCCAGCCCGGGGTCCTGCAGCCAATACCGGCACGGCGAACGATGTGCTGTTCCGTGCCATCGCCCTGGTGGGAACGCCCTATCGCTGGGGCGGCAATACGCCCGACGGCGGTTTCGACTGCAGCGGCCTGGTCGACTACATCTATCGCAACGCGGCGGGCCTGATGCTCCCGCATAGCTCACGCGAGATGTCCGCCATGGACGGGCGCAAGGTGCCGCAAATGACCGACCTGGTCAGCGGCGACCTGGTGTTTTTCGGGGGCAACGGAGGCATCAGCCACGTGGGCGTCTACGTGGGCAAGGGCCGTTTCGTGCATGCCCCCAACAGCGGCGGTACGGTACGCCTGGACGATATCGACGGTCCCTACTGGCGCGATCACTTCGCCTTCGGCAAGCGTCTGCTCGACTGATTCCGTATCCCCTCTATCCAGGCGGTAGACACAGCCTATCGGTTCGATTGGAAAATTGAATTGTACACAATTTAATTTTGCACATAGGATGCATCGCATGAAACGGAAGCCCACCCCTGATCACCTGCTGCTGGACCAGCAACTGTGTTTTGCGCTGTACGCCGCCTCGCGCTCCATCACTGGGATTTACCGCCCCCTGCTGGAAGCTTTGGGGCTGACCTACCCGCAATACCTGGTGATGCTGGTGCTATGGGAGCAGGACGGCCTCACCGTCCGTGAACTAGGTCAGCGCCTACAGTTGGATTCGGGAACGCTCACCCCGTTGTTGAAACGGCTGCAATCGGCAGGCTTGGTCAGTCGCCAACGCCGCACCGACGACGAGCGTGCAGTGGATATCCGTCTCACCCCGGCCGGGCGCGCTCTGCGCGAGCAGGCCAGCGATATACCCGCATGCATGGCGCAGCGGCTGCAGCTCTCACTCGACCAGATGCAGCGCCTGCGTGATGAATTGAAGCGACTCACCCAGCACGCCCAAACCCCCACCATCGAGGATTAACCCATGAGCAGCACCAAGGTTCTCTACACCGCCACCGCCACTGTCGTCGGCGGCCGCGAAGGCCACGCCAAGAGCAGTGATGGCGTACTCGACCTGCAGTTGGTCGTACCCAAGGAGCTCGGTGGCCCGGGCGGCGCCGGCAGCAATCCGGAACAGCTGTTCGCCGCCGGTTATGCCGCGTGCTTTGAAGGCGCCATGCGCTTTGTCGCCCGCCAGAAGAACGTCACCATGAGCAAGGACTCCTCGGTCACCGCGCACGTCGGCATCGGCCCGCGTGAGCCGACCGGTTTCGGCATCGCGGTAAAGCTGGACGTGAACCTGCCGGGCCTGGATCGCGCCGTGGCGCAGGAGCTGATCGATACCGCCCATAGCGATATCTGCCCGTATTCGCATGCCACGCGTGGCAACGTCGATGTGCAGATCACGTTGGTCTGATTCGTAGTCGAAGCCAGAAACGACAACGGCGCCGTGAGGCGCCGTTGTCGCGTTGAGGGGACGTGGCCCCTCTCCCCAACCCTCTCCCCGGAAGGGAGAGGGAGCGACAAGCTCAGTGAGCCTCGGCGCCCGGCGGGTGGGCGTGGCCGTGCTGGATCTCTTCTTCGGTGCCGTCGCGCACTTCGTTGATCGTCACGTCGAAATGCAGCGCCTTACCGGCCATCGGATGGTTGAGATCCACATCGACCGTGGTCATGCCGACCTTCTGCACCACCACCACGCGGTGACCGCCTTCCTTCAGCCCCAGCACCGTGGTCATGCCCGGCTTCAGCTTGGCCGATTGCTGGAAGTACTTTTTCGACACGCGCTGGACCATGCCTTCCTGACGCTCGCCGTAGCCGTCCGCCGCGGCGACGTCGACCTGCAGGTTTTCGCCGGCCTCGTGGCCTTCCAGTGCCGATTCAAGCCCCGGGATCAGCTGGCCATGGCCCAGCAGCACCCACAGCGGCTCGTTGCGATCGAGGGAACTCTCAACCTTTTCGCCGTCCACCGTCAGCGCGTAGTGGAGCGAGATGACCTTGTCCTTGCCAGCCTTCATTGCATGTCTCGTGATTGGTGCAAAGCGAGGATTCTAGTACTGCCCCCCGGGAATAGGGAAACATGATGAAAGCGATGGATTTATCTTCAGGGCTAGGCGCGGGCCGCCGCCAAGACTGGCTGTCTTGGCAAGGTTCGCAACGACGCCCTGGAGATAAAGACGCGCTTTCATGTTTCCCTATTCTCGGGGGGCAGTACTCGCCGCAACCTGTCTATTCACTCGCCCACGGCCGCCTGCTTCTGGCCGAAGCGCACGCCGTGCGCCTCCGGCCCCAGCCAGGCCAGCAAGGCCAACAGCACGGCCACCGCGGCGATCCAGAACGACATGGCAAACGCCAGATCGCCCCCGCGCCAATCGGCAATCCAGGTCTGTGCCGTGGCGGTGATGGCAGCGAGCAGGTTGCCCATCTGGTAGGCAAAACCCGGCAAGGTACCGCGCACGGCATCCGGCGCCAGCTCGTTGAGGTGGGTGGGCACCACGCCCCAGGCGCCCTGCACCATCACCTGGATCAGGAACGCACCCAGTCCGAGTAGCAGGATCGAGCCACCGTGCATCCATAGCGGAATGATCGGGATGGCCAGCAAGGCGGCCGCGATGATGGCGCGACGCCGGCCGATCCGCTCCGACAGCGAGCCAAAGAACAGACCGCCTACCAGGGCGCCGATATTGAGCAAAGCCGTGAGCAGGAAGGCAGTGCCCGAGCCACCGGGAATATGCAGGTTGGTCTGCAGGAAGGTCGGGTACATGTCCTGCGAGCCGTGGCTGAACATGTTGAACGCCGCCATCAGCAGCATCAGATAGATGGCCAACTTCCAGTGGCCGCGCATGGACGCCATCAGGCCAAGCTTCTCGTGCTGTGCCTGCCCCTGCTTCCAAACCTCCGACTCCGGCACGCTGCGGCGGATATACAGCACCAGTAAGGCCGGCACCGCGCCCACCACGAACAAGCCACGCCAGCCGATGTGATCGACCAGCAGCCAGTTCGCCAACGCGGCGAGGAAGAAGCCGCACGGATAGCCACTCTGCAACAGGCCGGACACCATGCCGCGCGACTTCGCCGGTATCGACTCCATCGCCAGCGAGGCACCGATACCCCATTCACCACCCATGGCCACGCCAAACAGGAAGCGCAGCACCAGCAGCATGGTGAGCGTGCTGGAAAACGCCGTGAACAGTTCGAACAGCGAGAACATGATCACGTTGAACATCAGGATAGGGCGACGCCCGAACCGGTCGGCCAGCCGGCCAAACAGCAACGCCCCGATCGGCCGCGCGGCCAAGGTGAGAAAGAGGCCGTAGGTGACGTGCTGCTTGTCAACGTTGAATTCCTTCGCCACCGCGACGATCACGAAGGTGAGCAGGAAATAGTCGAAGGCATCGAGCGTCCAGCCGAGAAAACTGGCCAATACGGTATGGCGCTGGGTGTGAGTCAGTTCCCGCAGGGGCGCAAACGGCGACATGTTGGATTCCAAGGCAAAGCCGTCAGCGCGGCACACAGGGCGCCAAGCGAACCACCACGGCCGTCGCGGCGCAAGGGCGGGATCATGTCTGTCGCCCTGCTGCCTTCACGCGGCGCAGTCACCGAGTCGGCTGACATGATGAGCATGGATGCCGCCGCCCGCCATCGCATTGCCGACTACTACGAACACGGCCTACAGCGTGGCTATGTGCGGGGCAAGCTCGCTACCGATCCCGTGTATGCGGCCGCCGCCGAGTTGATTGCCGTTCACCCGTTGCCGTTGCTGGACATCGGTTGCGGCATCGGCCTGTTGGGTCAGTATCTGCACGCGCAAGGCTGCGTGCCGGAGTACATCGGGATCGATCACGACCCGCGCAAGATCGACGCCGGCCTGCGTGCGCTGCGCCGGGCCGGCATCGATCATTCGCTGCAATTGCGCTGCGGCGACGGCGCCACAGCGCAGACCCTGCGCGGACACGTCGCCTTGCTCGACGTGCTGCATTACCTGCCCGAAGAGCGCCAGCGCGCCGTGGTCGAGCATGCCGTGCGCCATCTCGCCCCTGATGGCATGCTGATCGTGCGCAACGTGCTGCGTGAATCCAATTGGCGTTATCAGGTCACACGGGTGGCGGAATTCTTCCTGCGCGTGAGCGGCTGGATGCGCGTAGGCGCACAGCACTACCCCAGCGCCGACGAATTGCGCGCGCTGCTGGAAGCCGCTGGTCTGGAGGTCACCATTCGCCCGCTACATGGCCATATGCCTTACAACAACTATTTGCTGGTCGCACAGAGAAAGCGGTGAGAGCCGCAAAGGCTGGCCTGGAAGGGTGCCTGACGTGCTCGCCGCATAGGGTCAGGGCGCCCTCAAAACGTTGCGTCAGCTCGCTTTCGGCCCCCGAGAAGCACCCCGCGTTGCTCACCGTTCATCCATACCAAGCGGCGTTCCTGACTTTCAGCTATACTTCGCAGCGCGGCGATCGCCGCCCATCCCTCACTGAATACTGCAACGCGGTTCGATAGAACGCTCCGGGTTGCTCTGGAGCTTCCATGTCTTTTGAATCGCTGGGCCTCGCGCCCGCGTTGTTGCGTGCGCTTGTTGAACAAGGCTACGCCCAACCCACCCCCATCCAGGCTGCGGCCATTCCGATCGTGCTCGAAGGCCGCGACCTGCTGGCCGCCGCGCAGACCGGTACCGGCAAGACGGCGGCCTTTGCGTTGCCGCTGCTGCAGCACATCGCCAACGGTGCGCCGGCCGGCACCCGCCGCCCGCGTGCCCTGGTGCTGACACCGACGCGCGAACTGGCTGCACAGGTGCATGACAACCTGCGTGAGTACGGCAAGCACCTGCGCATCACCAGCACGACCATCTTCGGTGGCGTCAGCATGGGTCCGCAGATGCAGGCCTTGCGTCGCGGCGTCGACGTGGTCATCGCCACGCCAGGTCGCCTGATCGACCATATGCAGCAGCGCTCGCTCGATCTGTCGGGCATCGAAGTGTTGGTGCTGGACGAAGCGGACCGCATGCTCGACATGGGCTTCCTGCCGGCGCTCAAGCGCATCCTGGCCGCCGTGCCGCGCCAGCGTCAGACGCTCCTGTTCTCGGCCACCTTCGCACCGCCGATCAAGGCACTGGCCATGCAGTTCATGCATGAGCCGCGCGAAGTGTCGGTGGCACCGGCCAATTCGGTTGCCACTACCGTTACGCATCACGTACACCCGGTCGATGCCGCCAAGAAGCGCGATCTGCTGCTGCACATGCTGTCGCAGGACAGCCGTCGCCAGACGCTGGTGTTCAGCCGCACCAAGCACGGCGCCGACAAGCTGGTGACGTACCTGGGCGTCGCCGGCCTGCGCGCCGCGGCCATTCATGGCAACAAGAGCCAGAATGCCCGTACGCGCGCACTCAGCGACTTCAAGAGCGGCCGCGTCACCGTACTGGTTGCCACCGACATCGCCGCGCGCGGTATCGATATCGACCAGCTGCCGATCGTGATCAACTTCGACCTGCCGATGGTCGCCGAAGACTATGTGCACCGCATTGGCCGCACCGGCCGCGCCGGCGCCGACGGCATGGCCGTGTCGCTGGTGAGCCACGAGGAATCGGGCCTGCTGCGCGATATCCGCAAGCTGCTCAAGCAGGACATCGCGATCAGCGACGTTCCCGGCTTCGAGCCCTCGCATCCGTTGCGCACCGACGCCGGCGCGCCGCGTCCAGTGCAGGGCGGCGGTGGCCAGGGTCAGCGCCCGCAGCGCCAGGGCCGCCCGCAAGGCGGTCGTCCGCAGGGTAGTGGTGGTTATCGCCCGCACAACCCCGCGCACCCGCACGGCAGCAGCGAGCGGCCGGCCGAAGGCAACCGCAACCGTAACCGTAACCGTCGCCCGGCCGCCAAGGCCTGAATGACACGCGGCCCCTCTCCTCGACAGGAGAGGGGCCGCGCGACGACGGGGCGGGTGTAGGAGCGCACCCTGTGCGCGACCATCCGGCAGGACTGCCGGATGGCACAGCGGAAGCTGCCCGCAGGGCGAAGGCCAAGGATGGCCCGAGCGACAAACCGGCAGGAGTGCCGGTTTGCACAGCGCAAGCTGCCCGCAGGGCGAGGGACAAGGATGGCCCGAGTGAAAAACCTACGGAGCAGTGACGCCGTGATCGCGTACAGGGTGCGCTCCTACATCGTTGCGAATGCGCGACGTAAGCACGTGGTCTTCCCAGACCCCGGCTATCTGCAGGTAGCGCTTCGCATAGCCTTCCTCCTCGAAACCAAGACGCTGCAATAGCTGTGCGCTGCGCTCGTTGCGCGGCATGTAGTTGGCCATGATGCGATGCAGGTCGAGTTCGCTGAACGCCCAATCCAGGGCCACCGCCAGCGATTCCCGCATCACCCCCTGCCCTTGTCGATGCACCGCGATGCTGTAGCCAAGATGGCAGGCCTGGAACGCGCCCCGCACGACATTGGCAAAGGTGAAGCAGCCCATGATCTCGTTGCCCGCCAAATCGAGCACAAAAAACGGATACGCACGATCGAAGCGTACCGCTTCACGCGAATCGGCCAGCGTTTGCGTGCAGTGCGCCAGCGTGTAGTACGACGTATCGCGCAACGGCTCCCATGGCGCCAGGTGATCGCGGTTGTGCACCCGGTAACGTAGAAGGCGTGATGCATCCGCCGGCTCCACCATACGGATCAAGGTACGCTCGGTGGTGATCGGATGCAGCAGATTCACAGCCGACCCAAGGCCTCGGCATGATGCCGCAGATGATCCTCGATAAAACTGGTGATGAAGTAATAGCTGTGGTCGTAGCCCGCATGCCGGCGCAGCACCAGCGACTGTCCACCTTCGGCGCATGCCTGATCGAACAGTTCGGGCTTGAGCTGGGTGGTGAGGAAGCCGTCCGCCTCGCCCTGATCGATCAGGATGGTGCCGTCGAACGTCTGCCGTCGCACCAGCTCACAGGCGTCATAGTCGGCCCAGCGCGCGACATCCTCACCCAGATAACGGGGAAATGCCTTCTGTCCCCACGGGACCTGGGTGGGTGCAACGATGGGCGCAAAGGCAGACACCGAACGAAATCGCTGCGGATGGCGAAGGGCAATGGTCAAAGCACCGTGTCCGCCCATCGAGTGACCCGTAATCCCCGCGCGCTCGCCATCCACCGGAAAGTGTTGTGCCATGAGTGCGGGCAATTCGCTGGAGACATAGCTGTGCATGCGAAATCGCGACGCCCATGGCGACTGCGTGGCGTCGACATAGAAGCCCGCACCTTCGCCGAATTCCCAATCACCGGTCGCACCGTCGATGTCCGTGCCGCGTGGGCTCGTATCGGGCATCACCAGGATCAGGCCCAGCTCCGCGGCGAGACGCTGTGCGCCAGCCTTGATGGTGGCGGTTTCCTCCGTGCAGGTGAGCCCCGCAAGAAAATACAGCACCGGGCACGCCTCGCGCGTCGCCCGCGGCGGCTGGTAGACGGCGAAGCGCATCGGCCCACCGCAGCTTTCCGAGTGATGCCGATAGAAACCCTGCACACCATCGTGGCAACGCTGTTCGGAAATCGTCTCGATTCCAGTCATGGTGGTTCTCCCTGTCGTCGCACGGATCGTGATAATAGACCCGCTCAGCGCTCCTGATCGGTGGGTCGCATCAACACTTCGTTGATGTTGACGTGTGCGGGACGCGAGACGCAAAACACGATGGCATCGGCCACATCACTACCCTGCAACTGGCGCATATTCTCAGCCCAGGCATTGGTGGCGGCCTGCACTTCGGCATGGCCGATATGTTCGCGCAGCTCGGTCGCCACCGCACCCGGCTCAATCACCGTGACGCGGATGTTGTGCTGGTAAACCTCACGCCGCAACGCTTCGGAGAAAGCCACCACGCCGAACTTGGTTGCGGCGTAGCCAGCCGCATTGGGGTTGGCGACACGACCTGCCGTCGACGAAATATTCACGATATGACCATCACGACGGCTGCGCATGCCGGGCAGCGCGGCCTGGGTGGAGGCGATCAGGCTGAGCACGTTGAGTTCAAGCATGCGCCGCCAGCGGCCCAGATCGGCATCGACCACCGGTTCCAGATACATCACGCCCGCATTGTTCACGAGAATATCCAGCCGACCGTAGCGTGCTTCAGTTTCAGCGACGACGCGCTGCGCTTCGGCTTCCGAGCTCAGGTCCGCCACCAACACGGTAGGCTCAGCGCCAAGCGCCTCGAGCGTCGCGGCCAGGGCTTCCAGTCGATCACGGCGCCTGGCCGCTATGGCTACGCGGGCGCCCGCCTCGGCCAAGGCCAACGCGGTGGCTTCGCCAATGCCGGAAGAAGCACCGGTGACCAGCGCAACGCGACCGTGAAGACGTCGAGACATGGGTTTTCCTCTGCAGATTGGGGGGCAAAAGCCAGAAAAACACCGGCTTGGGCGGGGTGGCCTGCTACAATACCGCCATTCTCCCGCATGCCCACGTGCATGCCATGTCGAGGTTCCCCATGTCCTCCCCGTCTTCCGATTCCCAGCCGGCAGCCGCCGGCTTCGCTGCGCTTGGCCTTCATCCAGATGTGCTGCGCGTACTGACCGACGTCGGTTATGAATCGCCATCGCCGATTCAGGCCGCCACCATTCCGCCGCTGATGGAAGGCCGCGATGTGCTCGGCCAGGCGCAGACCGGTACCGGCAAGACCGCCGCGTTCGCGCTGCCGTTGCTTTCGCGCATCAACCTCAAGCCCGGCAAGCCGCAGGCGCTGGTGCTGGCACCGACGCGCGAACTGGCCATCCAGGTCGCCGAGGCGTTCCAGCGTTACGCCGCCCATTTGCCCGGCCTGCAGGTGCTGCCGATCTACGGCGGTCAGAGCTATGGCCCGCAGTTGCACTCGCTCAAGCGCGGCGTGCATATCGTGGTCGGCACGCCTGGCCGCGTCATCGACCATCTGGATCGTGGCACGCTGGATCTGTCCGAGCTGAAATTCCTGGTGCTGGACGAAGCCGATGAAATGCTCCGCATGGGCTTCATCGACGACGTCGAGAAGGTGCTGGAAAAGACGCCGCCCACCCGCCAGGTGGCATTGTTCTCGGCCACCATGCCGTCGCCGATCCGCAAGATCGCGCAGCGTCATCTGAAGGATCCGGTGGAAGTGACGATTAAGTCGTCCACCACCACGGCTGCCAATATCCGTCAGCGCTACTGGTTCGTCAGCGGCATGCACAAGCTCGATGCGATGACGCGCATTCTCGAAGCCGAGCCGTTCGACGCGATGATCATCTTCGCGCGCACCAAGACGGCGACCGAAGAGCTTGCCGAGAAGTTGCAGGCACGGGGCCTCGCCGCTGCCGCCATCAATGGCGACATCGCGCAGGCGCAGCGTGAGCGTGTGATCCAGCAGCTCAAGGAAGGCAAGCTGGACATCCTGGTGGCGACCGACGTGGCCGCACGCGGCCTCGACGTGGATCGCATCAGCCACGTGATGAACTACGACATTCCGTACGACACCGAAAGCTACGTGCACCGCATCGGCCGTACCGGTCGCGCAGGCCGCAGCGGTGACGCGATTCTGTTCGTCACGCCGCGCGAAAAGGGCATGTTGCGTTCGATTGAGCGCGCCACCCGTCAGCCCATCGAAGAAATGAAGCTGCCGACGGTGGAAGCGGTCAACGACCAGCGCATCGCCAAGTTCAAGCAGCGCATCAGCGACACGCTGGCGCTGGGTGAGCTGGAATTTTTCCAGCAGCTGATCGAACAGTACGAGCAGGAACACGACATCCCGGCGATGGAAATCGCCGCTGCGCTTGCCCGCATCGCGCAGGGCAAGCAGCCGTTGCTGTTGACGCCGCCGCCCAAGCGCGAGCACACCCCGCGCGAGCAGGGCAGCCGTGAATACCCCCGTGAGCACGCCAGCCATGATCGTGGCGAGCGCGAGCATCGCCCACGTGATCGCGACAGCGGTCCGCGTGAATTCGTGGCGCGTCCGGTACGTGCTCACCACACCGAGGAAGGCAAGCGCACTTATCGCGTGGAAGTCGGCCACGAGCACGGCGTGAAGCCGGGCAACATCATCGGCGCCATCGCCAATGAAGCCGGCCTGGAAAGTGGGTTCATCGGTCGCCTCAGCATCCGCGGCGAATACAGCCTGATCGACCTGCCCGATGGCATGCCCGCCGAGGTGTTCACGCACCTGCAGAAGGTGTGGGTTAGCCAGCAGCAACTGCGCATCAAGGAGTGGGACGGCAACGACACCGGTGCCGAGGAATCCGCTTCGCGCCGTCCTGGTGGTGGCTCCCGTCCGGGCGGCTTCAAGAAGCCGGGCGCCGGTGGTGGCAAGCCGCGTCCGCCTGGCCATGGTGGTGGCAAGCCGCCGCGTCGCGCGAAGTAAGCTTGCACGCTTGCCCGTCATGCCGGCTTAGGCCGGAATGATGGGCAAGCGGTGCGATCGTTCGATTGGCGTGACTCATCGTTCACCATAAGCGCGCAGCAAATTCGCGCGGCGCCCTTACCCTATGGTGGTCCCCCGAGGTAACCGCCATGACCGCCCTGCCCAGTCTGTACATCTCCCACGGCTCCCCGATGACCGCCATCCAGCCGCGGCAGGTGGGCGAGCGTCTGGCCGAACTGGCGCGCACCCTGCCCCGCCCCAAGGCTGTCGTCATCGCGACCGCACACTGGCTGGCCCGGCGACCGCAAGTCGGTGGCGCCAAGCGACCGGAAACCATCCACGACTTCCACGGTTTTCCGCGCGAACTGTTCGAGATCCAGTACCCGGCGCCCGGCGCTCCGGAGCTCGCCGCGCGCGTCACCGAGTTGCTCGACAAGGCCGGCTTGCCGACCACGCTCGACCCCACGCAAGGGCTCGACCACGGCGCCTGGGTGCCTTTGCGCCTGCTTTACCCCGAAGCCGATATTCCGGTGGTGCCGATGTCGATCCAGCCCGCACTGGGGCCTGCGCATCAGTACGCCGTGGGTCGCGCGCTGGCACCGCTGCGTGACGAGGGCGTACTGGTGATCGGCTCAGGCAGCATCACGCACAACCTGCACGACTTTCGCGCCGGCTATAGCGAGGAGCGCGAGGCTCCCTACGTACGCCCGTTCATCGAGTGGATCGAACGCAAGCTGGCAGAAAACGACGTGGATGCCCTGCTCGACTATCGTCGCCAGGCGCCTTTTGCCGAACAGGCACACCCCACGGACGAACACCTCTTGCCGCTTTTCGTGGCGCTGGGCGCGACAGGCAACACTGCAAAAGCCGAGCGCATCGACGCCGGCATCGAGT
The DNA here is from genome assembly GCA_036495265.1 of Dyella sp. Classification (GTDB taxonomy): domain Bacteria; phylum Pseudomonadota; class Gammaproteobacteria; order Xanthomonadales; family Rhodanobacteraceae; genus Dyella. The sequence goes on along the minus strand of DASXND010000482.1, from coordinate 893 downwards.
ACGGCCTGCTCGCGATGGATATCTACCGCTTCGACGGAGCGAACGCGCACCTCACTGCACGATGATGGTTCCCACCATCATCGGATGAATCGAACAGTAGTACGCGTACGTTCCCGGCTTGGCGAAGGTAATCGCGTAGCTGTCGCTGGTATCGAGCGCGTGCGACCCAGCGAAGGCGCCGCCCGCACTGGCAATCACGTGTGGCTCGTCGTCCCGGTTCGTCCACACGACCCGGGTACCAGCGGGCACCGTCAACGTGCGCGGCGCAAAGGCGAAGTTGCGTATCTCGACCTGGTACGTCGTCGCCTTCGCCGGGCTCGACGCGTCTGCCGCTGCAGCAAGCAAGACAGGGCTAAGGCTGCAACACAGCACACCAAGCAGAAGTGCCGCGACTCTCTCTCGCTTCGCGTTCATGACATGGCCTCGTCGGTGATCGCGAGCGCGTGCCCACCCTTCACGTGGCGTACCTCGCGGATGCCGAGGTAGCGATGCAGCGCATCCGGCGCGACATCCTTCAGCGGTCCGGGGGCCGGCCCGACGCCGGGCGCCGGCTGCGGATAAGCCGTGGAGCGCGCGGTATAGAAGGTGATGTTGCCCTCCACCTTTTGCTGGATCTGATGGATGTGGCCATTGAGCACGCTGACCGAGCCGAAGCGGCGCAGATAGCCCATGGCTTCGGCGCTGTCGTCCGTGCCCCAGCCCCAGGGCGGGTACAGCGGCCACAGCGGCATATGGGCAAACACCACCAGTGGTGTCTCGGCGGAACGACCTGCCAGATCCTTTTTCAGCCATGCCAGTTGCTCCGGACCCAGCGAGCCTAGCCCGCCTGCCTTGAGATTGAGCACATTGATCAGGCCGACAAAATGCACGCCGCGGTGATCGAAGCTGTACCA
>DASXND010000481.1:0-3885 GCA_036495265.1 Dyella sp. | reverse complement strand
GTAGTCCTTGCGCAGGATGAAGTTCACCACGCCGCCGATGGCGTCCGAGCCGTACACCGTCGATGCGCCTTCGGCCAACACGTCGATGCGCTCGATCATGTTCTGCGGAATCATGTTGACGTCGGCATTGGCCAGACGCTGACCGTCCACCAGCACCAGGGTACGGTAGACACCCAGGCCGCGTAGCGACACACGTGCGGCACCATCGCCACCTTCCAGCGTCGGGCTGGCGCCACCGCCGCCGTTGCTGTTGTTCTGGGTGTTGGTGGCGTTGCCCGAGATGCTGGGCAGTGCCTGCAGCACGTTGCCCAGTGTGGGGCTGCCGTTATTGGAAATGGCGCTACGATCCAAGGTCACGACCGGGTTGGCCGTCTCCGCGTCGACGCGACGGATCAGCGAGCCGGTGACCGAGACCGCCGTCAACGTCTTGGCGCTGCTCTGCTTGGCCTGTTCGGTGCCGCCTTGACTGGTCTGGCCCTGCGCCGCAGGGCCCTGGGTGGTCGAAACATCCTTACCGTTCGCATCTTGGGCCTGTGCCAACGCGGCCGATGAAGCCATGCCGACAGAAAGGGCCAGACGCACCGCTATTGATAGACGATTGTAGTTGGACTGCATTGTCGCTCCCCGAATGATAGACAAAGGGACCCCGCCATAGGCGCCTAAACGTCTATGGGTTTGTCTTACTGTCTGTTCCCCCGGCCCAACTGTTTCAGGAAATTGAGGGCGAGTAAAGGGGTTCTTAACAATTCTTCTTGCGATTGGCGCAATAGGCGCTAGCTGAGAGGCATGTCGGCGAACAGATCGCTCTGGCCGGCAAAACTATCTGCGTCGACAAAGCCGGCCAGACCCACGCCCACCAATCGATAGCGGCTGTCGGCCGGCCGCGCCACCCGTTCACGCAAGGCACAGGCGATATCGGCCAGTTCAGCCGCCGAGGTGGGGCGGGTTGCCGGGGTGAAGCTGCGGGTCAACGTATGAAAATCCGACGTTTTCAACTTCAACACGACCGTGCGCGCCAGCCGGCCATGCTCTCCCTGCGCTTCCCGCTCGTGCGCGGCCCAGGCTTTCTCTGCCAGCCGACAGATATGAGGCGCAAGATCCTGCAAGGTGAGGTCATGTTCAAACGTATCTTCGGCGGACACCTGCAGGGTGGGTCGGTCTGGCTGGACCGGGTAGTCGTCGACCCCGAGCGACAATTCCCGCAGGCGCCGGCCCCAGCTTCCGAAGCGCTGTTCCAGCTCATGTTCCGCTCGCAGGCGCAGGTCGCCCACGGTGGCGATACCCAGGTCGGCGAGCCTCGCCTCCATCACCTTGCCCACGCCCGGCAGTCGACCCACCGGCAAGGGCGCGAGGAAGGCTTCGACCTGATGCGGCCGGATCACGAACAGGCCATCGGGCTTGCGCCAGTCCGAGGCGATCTTGGCCAGGAACTTGTTCGGCGCTACGCCTGCCGACGCCGTGAGTTCGGTTTCCTCGCGTATCGCGGCGCGAATCGCCTCGGCCGTCGCCGTCGCGGAAGGCAGGCCGGTACGGCTGATGGTGACGTCCAGATACGCTTCATCCAGCGACAGCGGCTCGATCAGGTCGGTATGCCGCCCGAAGATCTCGCGGACCTGCCGGGACACCGCCTTGTACCGAGTGAAATCCGGCGGCACGAAGATCGCCTGCGGACATAGCCGTTCAGCCCGGACGGCCGGCATGGCCGAGCGCACGCCGAAACGGCGCGCTTCGTAACTGGACGCGCACACCACCGAGCGTGCACCGCGCCACGCCACCACCACCGGCTTGCCGCGCAACGAGGGATCGTCGCGCTGCTCCACCGACGCGTAGAACGCGTCCATGTCGACATGGATGATTTTTCGGGGAGCGCTGGGCACGGCAGGAACAACGGTGGGCGGGTCCCCACAGTCAATCACGAAACCCGTCGCCGCGTGCACTCACGATCGTTCAGGGTCCTTAATGCCAGCCGGCCTGCAGCTGCTCGTCCAACAGCTCGTTCTCATAGTTCACGAAGCAGTCGAGGTCGAGCGTGTCGAGGCGGAAGCGATTGGCCGCGGTGAAGAACGCCATCAATGAAAGTATTCGCTGCGGATTGCGCGCCCACGGCGGCACGTAGACCGCGCGGGCGATCAGGCCGCTTTGCAGGTAAGGCGACAGGTTGATCACGTCGGTCGTCGTCACGCGACCGGCGAACAACAAGGGCAGCATCTCGGCGCGGCCCTCCTGCAGCACCTTGCGGATAAAGACATAGATGATCATGACGCCCTGCAGATAGGCACTGTCCTTGGTGAAGCAGATGCGCCCGCGCACGTCGCCGCCGCGGAATATGCGCGAAGCACTCCGATAGCTTTCGACCGCCGTCTGGCCCGCGTCGAGAAAGCCGCGAAACACGTCGATGAAGTCCGCGCCATCCAGCGCGCGCTTCACCATGATCACCCGCAGCGCAACGCGGCGCAGGCGGGCCAGGTCGATCGAGCCGGTGATGATCTCGGAGAAGGTCGCCAGGCCTTCCTGCGCACGCGTGGTGCGGGGGGCGCCCAGGCCCAGCGACTTGAAGTATGGCTGGTGTTTGCCGTTGAGCGCGGTGGCGGTGTGCACGAACGCTTCGTGCTCGGTCAGTTGGTCCAGGTCGAGTTCGGAGAACAGCGCGGTTGAACGTAGATTGATGCTCTTGCTTCCGGCCGTGGCCTTGGACGGCAGGTCGGGATTCAGCACCACGTCGACCTTGTCCTTGTCGAAGAATGGTCCCAGCCGTTCGCGCAACCGTTCGGCGAACACATCGGCAGGGATATCCGCCGGCACGGGCGGCAAGGCCTCGCGGCCGATCAGGTCATCGGAGATGTCCAGCACGTCCTGGGCGGCCTCGACGGAGCTGGCGGTCTGCCCGGGGTGAATCATGTCGGGACGTCCGTACAGCGCCGTGGAGCAGCGGGTGAACTCGTCCGTGCCGATGTTCATCAACATCCTGGCTGCCGTGACATAACTCCATGCCGTCTTGAACAGCCAGTCGCCGATCGGGTGGCCGCGATCGAGCTTGGCCATGATGGCCTTCAGTGCCGCCATTTCGCTGCTGAGATCAGGATGCCGCACGGGCGGTTGTGGCAGTATCGGATTGCCGCGCTCGTATCCCTGCAGAAAGCTGCCCTCCAGCTCGACCGGCCAGTCGATCGCCTTCAACACCCTGATCTTGCGTGCCGCGGCGATCAGCTCGCGGTCGCATTCGATAAACCCGCTCAGGACCTTGTCGTCTTCGGGGCGAACATCGTTAGCGGCGGTATTCATGACGCCTCCAGGGAGATCGTCGGTCGAAACCTCTGGCCGACATGAACGTGGCGGGGAAGTGGGCACTATGCGCTCGAGCCGTTTCGCGCGCGTCCGAAGAATTACTGAGGCGGGAGGAGGCGGCCCGTGAGACGGCGGTCGCCGGGCGTTCGTCATTGGCATGGAGGGCGCCATGCGGGACGGCTCGCTGGCCACGGGCCGTCGGCAGGAGTCCCGTCCGTGATCAACGTGTTACAGCATCATGTCGAAGTGGCTGCCGCAGTCGGCTATCGTCCGTCCTTCGTATCGGATGTGAAGGAAGCCGTTCCGCACCATGACTGCCGAGACCTCTCCCGCCTATCTGCGCCGCCTGGGTACCTGGGACGCTGCCGCCATCGTGATCGGCGGCGTCATCGGCGCCGGCATTTTTCGCAGTGCCTCCACCGTGGCCGAGCGCACATCGTCCGGCGCCCAACTGCTGATCTTGTGGGCGGTGGGCGGCCTGCTGACCCTGGCAGGGGTGCTCTGCTATGCCGAGTTGGGCGCGCGGCGGCCGCAGGCGGGTGGTGTCTATATCTATCTGCGTGAGGCGTTTGGGCAGCTGCCGGCGTTCCTGTTCGGCTG
>DASXND010000480.1:0-6539 GCA_036495265.1 Dyella sp. | reverse complement strand
GGTCGCCTGGCCGACTGGCGCCTGATGCCGTCGCTGATCGGTGTGCTGGTGGTGCTGGCACTGATCATGCTGGCGTTTGCCTGGACCATGCACGACACCACGGCCGCGATCATCACCGTCTTCGTGTGGGGCGTGGCTGCGTTCGCCACGGTGCCGCCGCTGCAGATGCGCGTCGTGCAGCAGGCCGGTGACGGACCGCATCTCGCATCGACGCTCAATATCGCCGCGTTCAATCTGGGCAATGCGATCGGTGCCTTTATCGGCGGCTCGCTGATCGATCTGGGTTTTGGCTTGCCCTCGGTCAGCATCGCCGGTGCCGTGGTCACCGTACTTGGCTTGCTGGTGACGCTGGCCAGCGCTGCGCTGGGGCGTCGCCGTACTACCAACGCCATCGCTGGCAGCGTGGTCCGCGCGTAATCACTCACGATCGCAAGGGAATGTCATGAGTAACGCAATGAAGGTAGCCCTGGTCGTCGGTGCCCAGGGCGTGATTGGTCGCAACCTCGTCGATCATTTGGCAACGTTGGACGATTGGCGGGTGGTTGGTCTATCGCGTCGTGGCGGTATATCGACGGATCGTGTGCAGCACGTCGCGGTGGATCTGCTCGATCCGGGCGATACGCGTGAAAAGCTCGCCGGTCTTCAGCAGGTAACCCACATCTTCTACACGGCCTATCAGGATCGCCCGAGCTGGGCGGAACTGGTACCGCCGAATATGGCGATGCTCATGAATGCCGTCGAAGCGATCGAGCCGGTGGCGACGCGCCTGCAACACATCAGCTTGATGCAGGGCTACAAGGTCTACGGCGGTCATCTGGGCCCCTTCAAGACACCTGCACGCGAAACCGATGCGACCTTCATGCCTCCCGAATTCATGCACGACCAGCAGCGCTTTCTGGAAGCGCGGCAAATCGGTAAGGCGTGGAGCTGGTCGGCCATCCGCCCAGCGGTGGTCGGTGGCTTCGCGCTCGGCAATCCGATGAATCTCGCGCTCGCGATTGCGGTGTATGCATCGATGAGCAAGGAACTTGGTTTGCCGCTGCGTTTTCCCGGCAAACCCGGTGCCTACGACCGCTTGCTGGAAATGACTGACGCCGGCCTGCTGGCGCGCGCCACCGTGTGGGCCGCCACCGATGAGCATTGTGCCAACCAGGCGTTCAACATCACCAATGGCGATTTGTTTCGCTGGAATGAGATGTGGCCCGCCATCGCCCGCTATTTCAAGCTCGAGGTGGCGCCGCCGTTGCCATTGGCGCTGGATGCGGTCATGGCGGACAAGCAGCCGCTATGGCAGGCGATGCTCGACAAGCATGCGCTCGCGCCGCACGCCTATGCCGAGGTGTCGTCATGGCGTTTTGCCGATTTCGTTTTCTCTTGGGACTACGACATGTTCGGCGACGGCTCCAAGGCGCGACGATTCGGCTTCCATGAGCACGTCGAAACACAGGCGATGTTCATGCGCTTGTTCGACGATTTTCGCAGGCGCAAAATCATTCCCTAGCGTCGCGTATCAGCTATCCGAATCAGCTCTCAGGAGTACCTCATGAAAGCCGTCGCTTATCGACATACCCTGCCGATCACCGATCCTCAGAGCCTGTTGGATGTCGACTTGCCCGCGCCGGTGGCACAGGGGCGCGACCTGCTGGTCAAGGTCGAAGCCATCTCGGTGAATCCCGTCGACACCAAGATACGCATGCGTGCCGATCCGCAGGGCACGGATAAGGTGCTCGGCTGGGATGCTGCCGGAACGGTGGTGGCGGTCGGTGCGGACGTCAGTCTGTTCAAGCCGGGCGACGCGGTCTACTACGCCGGTGCGATCGACCGCTCCGGCAGCAATGCCGAGCTCCAACTTGTCGATGAACGCATCGTAGGGCGCAAACCGGCTGCGCTGGATTTCGCCCAGGCGGCGGCGATGCCGCTTACCACCATCACCGCTTGGGAACTGCTGTTCGACCGTCTAGGCGTTCCGCGCGGCAGTACGGCGCGCCGTGGCGCCGTGCTGGTAGTCGGTGGTGCGGGCGGCGTGGGTTCCATGGCGATCCAGCTGGTGCGTCGCCTGACCAACCTCACGGTCATCGCTACGGCATCGCGCGATGACAGCCGCGCATGGGTAAGGGACATGGGGGCGCATCACGTGGTCGATCATCGCAGCGACCTGGTCGCCCAGGTCAAGGCGATCTCGCCAACGGGCGTCGACTACGTGCTGAGCCTCACCCATACGGAGCAGCATTTTCCCGCCCTGGTGGAGCTGCTCAAGCCGCAGGGCAAGCTCGGCCTGATCGACGATCCGGCAACGCCGCTGGATATCCGCCTGATGAAACCCAAGAGCCTCTCGTTGCATTGGGAGTTCATGTATACGCGTTCGCTGCATCACACCGATGACATGCAGGCGCAGCATGTATTGCTCGATGAAGTGGCCAATCTCGTGGATGCCGGCGTGCTGCGCAGTACGTTGCGCGAACATGCCGGCACCATCAATGCAGCGAATCTGCGCCGCGCCCATGCACAGCTGGAGAGCGCAAGCACGATCGGCAAGCTGGTGCTCGGCGGCTTCGCGTAAAAACCGCTGTCGCACGGCAGATGCCGAGGCATCTGCCGTGGGCTGTTCAAGGAGCGAGAATGCGATCCGCCAGGTTGCGCGCCTGCTGGCGGATCTCCGGCATCGCTGTAGATTCCCACAGCGTGCCGCGCAGCAGGGTGCCGATGGCGTAGAGATGTGGCCAGGTCTGGCCGTCATGCTTTAGGCGGCCTTCGGTGGTTCCTTCGCAACCCAGTCCGAGTACATCCGGTGTCACATGCCCGTTGGTCGCCAACTGACGAATCAGGCGATGCTTCGTGCGGCGCACATCGGTATTGAGGCCAACAGTCTGGATCACCACGTCGGCGTCCATCGATGAGATCGAGCCATCGCGTGGCGAACGAATGTCCAAATGCAGCTTGCCGCCGGCCACATCGACGGCCTGCAAGCGACCGCGACGGCGTTGCAGCCGACCCTCGTTTTCCAGCGCCAGCAACGATGCCATGACCTGTGGTGCCATGCGGTGACGCATACGCTCCCACGCCCAGCGCGCATGGCGCAGAAAGCTAGCGCGTTCGGAGACCGGCAACAGGCCCCACAAGGTCGGCGTATGCGGACGCAGGCTGTCGATGACCGTGCGCCAGTCGCCGCTCTGTGCCGCAGCCTCACGCAGCAGGCGTATCCAGGTGCGGATATCTGGTGCATCGCGCATCGATTCGATCAGGTCGCTGCTGTCATCCACGGGTGCTGAAGCAGACTGCAGATGCGACTCCGGCAACAAGCCGTGTCGCGATATGGCAAGGAACTGCGCGTTCGGCCATTGCGCGGATAGCTCCAGAAGCACATCCACCGCGGTGAGGCCAAGACCAATCAGCACCACCTTGAGCGGTCGGCTGTCGGGCTTTACTGAAGCGAGGAAGCCCCACGGCTCGGTCACGTACTGGCCGCTCTCGAGTGCCGCTTCGCTCACGCCAGCCAGGGGCTGTGGCGGCAGCGATCCCAGTGCAAGGACGGCGGCATCGACGCGACTGTTCTCCTCGCCATGAATGACGGTGACACCTTCGTTCTCCGGCACCACGGCATCGACCGCAAACGGCAGCACGCGTACGTCGTGGCCGGCGTCGCGGGCGCTTTCCAGCGCGCGCGCGACTTCCGCTTCCAGGTAGTCGCCGTAGAGGCGACGCGGCAGGAAGTCGGTTCCCGCAATGGTGTGATCGCCACGCTGGGCAAAGTCGAGGAAGCCGCGCGGCTTGGCGGCGAACATGCTCATGGATGCCGCACGCACGTTCAGTAGATGCCGGTCGGAACGGGTGCCGTAGGCCACGCCGCGTGCCGACGTGTCGCCGCCGGTATACCAGTCCAGATGCAACGGCTGCGACGGCTGGCGTTCCAGCAGCTCGCTCAGCAGCGCTGCCGCTGCCGCGCCGCCGCCGATAATGGCGACCCTTCGATACATGCCACTCCCTTAAATGATTGCGTTGTACGGCTCAGGCGTGCAGGTGGCCGGCAATCGCGGCGCGCTGCGGCCAAGTGAGCCATTGACCGGTTTCGCCGGCTTTTTCGTATGTGGCGTACTGTGCCAGATCGCCACCATAGACGTGAAGCGTCAGTGCGGTGTCGTGCCGGGAAAGATTGCGGCAGCGATGCGCATAGCGATCATCGGCATCGAACCAGCTGGCGTCGCCCGGCCCCAGCCAGTCGCGTCCCATCGGTTTCAGGGAGCGACCTTGCGGGTCACGGTCCCACGACTCCACTTCGAGCGCGCCATGCAAGGCCAGCTCGAGCCCCCACAGGCCGCCATGGTCGTGGATCGGGGTAACATGGTTGGCAGGCCATGCGCTTACCAGCACGCTGATGTTCGGCTTGCTGCGCAAGGCTACCAGCCAGCGCTCAAAACCCTTGTTGTGCGTACGCAGATCGGCCAGGTCGTCATTCAGCGACTGCCGGTTCTGGTACACCATGCGACTGAGCTCTCTTGCCATCGAAGCAAGATCCGGATGCTCGCCTACACCATAGGAAAATGCGATGTCACGCAGTGCCTTGAGGTGTTGCATGTGTTTAGCCATGCGATGGAACTCGTCAGGAACCGGGGCGCAGTGGACCATGCACATCGTTAAAGTCCCGTAACTTCGAGCGTGCCGAAAGGCCTGGGCAGGTCATGACTTCCGTAACATGCGAACGCTGTGGCATGCGCGCAAGATCGTAGCCGTCGAGGCCTTGAAACTCGCGTCGGCCGCCAATATGTCGGCCGCGTATGAAGCCTCTGGGCTGTGCTGGAGGGAGGTGCGCCATGATCGCGATAAGCCTGCTCTTGATGTTGGTAATGACGTTATGGCTCATGGCCGCCGTCATCGGGGTCGTATTCAAGTTGACGTTCGCGCTGATCGGCGGCCTGTTCAGCATCGTCGGCGCGGCGCTGGGACTGCTGTTCGGTGGCTTGGCCCTGCTCGTCATCGCGCCGATCGTGGCGCTGGCCGTGTTGCCGTTCTGCCTGCCGGTGATCCTGCTGCTGGCCGTGGTCTGGGCCATTGCACGCGCCACGCAGCGATCGGCGCCTGCAACTCCGGCCACTGGTCGCTGAAACATCACGCTTGCCGTGGAATGGCCCGACCTGGCGTTCAATGCAGGCCGGGCCTTTCCTTTTCAATCGATCGGCGCGCTGGGGATCGCCCGATCCGTGCCAATCAGGCCCTGGTGTATCAAAGCTGATTCAGGCTGAAGCTGACCGGCACCTGCGCCCATGCCCGTATGGCGTGCCCGTTCGCCATGGCAGGCTCGAATGTCCAGCCCTTCAGTACCTGCTCACGGGCGCTGCGATCGAGCAGGGCGTAGCCGCTGCTCTTGGCGATCATGACGTCTTGGGGTACGCCATGTTCATCCACCAGCACTCTTAGCAATACCGTGCCTTCCATGTGCGCGTGCAGCGCCTGCGGCGGATACTTCAGTGGTACCGCCTTGTAGGCGAGGGTGGCTTCGACCGGTGCCGCCTCCGTTCCCGTCGATGGTGTATCGGAGACCATGGTGGGCGTGACGGTCGGTACGGCCATGGGGCTGTCGTCGGTCGACACGGGTTGAGGCGCGACAACTGGCAGGGGCTGCACCTGCGGATGGGCGATGGGCTTGGGCTGGACGATCGGCTTGAGTTCGAGCGTTGGCGGCGGCTTCACCTCGGGCGGAGCGGTGACCCAGTGGATCTGGATGTCGGCCAAACGCTGCACCTGTTCGGCCAGGTGAGGCGCCAAGGGCCGCATGACGGCGAGCAGGGCGGCGAGATTAAGGGCGATGGCGGCACTGAGTGCGGCGATGCGCACGCTATCGGGATGGGCGGTACGGGATACAGCCAGGCTTGCGGACGACATAAGCGACCTCCTGACGGCTCGATGTTGGGATGGCATCCGCAGCGCCGCGTGGGGACGCGGTGGGGATCGTGCGGATGCGAATCCAGCCTAAGCCTACAAAAATGACTTGCGCAAGTGGCCGTATGGAAGGCTATTCTGTCCGGCGAGGCCGGTAGGGTTGTGAGGGCGGATTTTTGGGTCTTTGGATGGGCTGTCAGTGCCACCAAGCCCCAAACTCCTTCTCCCCTTTGGGCGACCCGCAGGTAGTCCCCGTGGGAGAGAAGGCCGGGATGAAGGCGGGTGCTCGAGGTAGCGGGACCATTGAACGTTACGGCCAGTCGCCGCATTTATCCCCGGCCAGCCAAAACGCAGGCAAAAGACCCGCGAAGGGCCGGCTCTTAGTGCGCCACCAGCATCGGCACATCCCCATGCATGAACAGGTGGCGCGTCGTACCGCCCAACATCATCTGGGCAAGCCGTGAGCGGCTCCATGCGCCCATCACGATGAGGTCAGCCGCATGCTTGTGCGCCGCGTCCAGCAGCGCGGGGCCCGCGGCATGACTGGGGTTGGTATCTAAAACTTCCACCCGTGCGCGAATGCCGTGGCGTTGCAGCCAATCGGCCAGTCCTGGCGGCGGTAGCACGGGCAGCAGGTCCGCATTCATTTCGCTGCCGTCCAGTAC
>DASXND010000479.1:0-7610 GCA_036495265.1 Dyella sp. | reverse complement strand
AGAGAGAATCCGATCACTTTCATGACGTGACATCCTCCGAAAATCACCAGAGCAAACAGGTGAACTCCAGGCATTGCCAAGCGCAATGCTACTAACCAATTGCTGGTAACGACGATTCGACCAATGCAGCCGGTTCGTATTGATCTTCATCCGACCCGCAACCGGTTCGATGCGAGTGCGCCCGTCAACAAGTACGCTTCAGGCAAGTTGATACAAAGACGACTGTGTGCCCGATAGGCGCGAGGCACTACGTGTTCGCGTCATATGCCACTTCCACCCGTTACCCATACACGAACGCATCTGGTGCGTCAGATATATGACGCTGCACCAGGGCGGTCTATGGGAAGAAGGAGTGTTTCGAAGTAAAGACTTTCGACTATTCGTGTCAGCCTAAGCAAGGTCCAAATGGGTCGTCTTCCCAGCGAAAGCTGGAACGACGGGTAAAAGACTCATTCAGACCTTCCCTACCCGACAGTTCAGGGCTGTGCGTGGCCTGCTTCAGTTGTCCGCAACGGCGCCAGCGATTCGAATTTGCGCTGGTACTCGTCGGTCACCTGCTTGGCTTCTTCGCTACTGGCGATCACGCGCGGCGTAATCAACACGATCAGTTCGGTGCGGCTGCGATTGCGGCTGGTGGTGCCGAACAGTCGGCCCAGGAACGGGATTTGATTGAGCCCCGGGATGCCCGTATTGGTGTTGTCTTCGTTTTGCTGGATCAGGCCGCCTAGCAAAACCGTCTGTCCGCTCTGCACGGCGATCTGCGTGCCCACCGCACGTTGCTGGATGGTGAAGTTACCCTGCGAGTTGGCGGCGCCAACCGTGTTGCTGACCTGCTGCTGCACCGTGAGATAGACCAGGCCGCCCGGATTGACGCGCGGCTGCACATCCAGGATGACACCGGTCGGCAGGTAGGTGACGCTGCTCGCGGTCGAACCCGCGGTGGTCGTGCCCAGGCCAGTGACGATCGAGGTCTGGTTGACCGGCACCTGGTCGCCCACCTGGATATGTGCGATCTGGTTATTCAGCACCACCATGGACGGCGCCGATAGTGTCTTCGTATTGCCGCTGACTTCCAACGCGCGCAGGGCCACCTGGAAATTCTTGTTGACGAACGAATAGAACAGCGCATCGCCCGGTGAGGTGCTGGTACCGGGGTTGTACTTATTGCCACCCTGGCCCAGGCCTACCTGCCGCGGGTTGCTGGGAGTGCCCGGCGTAAAAGTGCCGTCGCCGTTGTTGGTGCCGCCGGCCAGGCCTTGCAAATACCACTGCACGCCGAACTGGAACTGGCCGGTGAGATCCACTTCCAGGATGCGCATCTCGATCTGCACCTGCAGCGGCACGTTGTCCAGCTTCTTGATGGCCTGCTCGATTTCGCCCCACTGCGAAGGGCGCGCGCGCACCAGCAGCTGGTTGTTGGAATCGACCGAGCTGATGCGGATGCTGCCGTCTTCGGAGCTGTATTGCTGGCCGCCCTGGTTGTTGTTGGGGTTGGTGCTATTGCCAAAGGTCCCGCTATTGCTGCCAAAGGCACTGCCGCCGGTGGTGTTGCCGCCAAGCCCAGTGTTGCCGCCCAGGCCGCCCGTGGTGGTACCCGTCGCGCCCGTGTTACCGAGCCCCCCTGTGGTATTGCCGAATCCGCCTGTGGTGCTGCTGCCGAAGCTGCCGGCGGTGCTGCCCATGCCGCCGGCGTTGCCGTTCGCGTTTTCGGTATTGCCCAAGGTGCCCGAGTTGAGGCCCGGACCGACCTTGCCGCCGTTGTTTGCGTTGGCGCCATTGGTATAGATCTGCGCCAGGTACTGCGCGAGTTCGGATGCCTTGATGTTGCGCACGTCGTAGACGAACAGGTCCGGCTCGTTGCCGCCACCGTGATCGATCTTGGCGACCCAGTCGCCGACTTCCCTTAGATACGTCGGCTGGGTACTAATCACCACCAGTGCGTTGGTGCGCTCGATTGGGATGAAGCGCAGCATGCCGGCCAGCGGCGTATCGCCCTTGGGACCGAACAACTGGTCGAGCTGGGGCATCAGTTCGGCGACATTGGCGTGCTGCAGGCTGAAGACGCCGACCGACATGCCGCGCAGCCAGTCGACGTCGAAGGTTTGCACGGTGCGCTGATAGTTCTCCAGCTCTTCCGGCGTACCGGACAGCACGATCAGGTTGCGCGACGAATCGACCAGCAGTACCGAGTCGGCGCGCGCGAACGGCTTGATCAGCTTTTGCATCTCGGTGGCCGAGATGTAGCGCAGCGGGAACAGCCGCGCCCGCAGTCCCGCCTGTGGCGCGACGGCGCCGAGGCTGGGCACCAGGTTGCCGGCCACCGCGTCCTTCGACGGCATCACGATATAGCGGCCATCGCGCTGCACCAGCGAATTGCCGGTCCACGACAGCAGGGTTTCCAGGATCGGCAGCGCCTGGCTGCTGTCCACCGGCTGGGAGGTGGAGAACGAGATGTTGCCTTGCACCCCCGGCACGATGGTGTAGTTCTGCTTGAGCAGGTCGCCAAGAATGGCTTTCACCACCGCCTGCACCGGCTGGTTCTCGAAGTTGAAGGTCACCGCACCCTCGCCGCTGGCCGCCTCGCGGGGCTGCGCCAAACCAACCGCCTGAACGAATTTTCCCGTACCGGTGTGCAGCTGCGGCTGCAAGGCAGCGTTCTGGCCCTGGGGTTGCGCACCGGTATTGAGTGGCCGTTGGGCGGGCACGGGGTTTTCGGTGCCTGCCACGGCCTCGCGCTGCAACGCGCCGTCATCGTGGGGCTGCGGCAAGGTTTGGCAACCGCTGAGCCATATCGCCAAAGTGAGCGTACTGATGCGGCGAATCCGCGACGTGCGCTTGGTGAACATTCAGTGTGCTCCTTCGGGGGGCGCTGCCGACTGTTCGGCGCGACGCTTCTGGATAGCTTCTTTTAGCTGGCGGATGCGGTCCGATTGCGAATCCGCGTTGATTTGCGTCGCGCCTGGCGCATTCGCATTGGGCATCGAGGCGCTGGAGGCCGGCAGCACAGGGCCTGTCACCATGCGCACCGCACCAGGCGGCATCGGCGCCGGTGGCGGCGCGGGCGGAGGCGCCATGCCATTGGCTGTGGCGGCGTTTTTGGGCATGTCGATCGGCGCACCGGCCGGCAAACCGAGTTCGGTGCGGCCACTGGCCGATTCGAAGATCGCCGCACGCGGCTTGAGTTCGGCCAGGCGCCAGCTGCCATCGGGCAAGCTGTCGCCTTCGCGCACACGCACTTCGTGCTCGCCACTCTTGTCGCGCAGCAAGGCCATGTGCAGCGACGGCGTGAGGATGATGCCGGTCAGCTGCATATCGCCCAGGCTCGCGCTGCCGCTGGCGGCGCGCATGCCAGGCTTGCGATCGGCATTGAACAGCGGCTGCGTCCACACCGCCGCGAACTGCTCCAGCGGCACCGGCGTCGGCAAGCCCTTGTCATGCGCCTCAGGCAGCGGCGCCACCGGCCGCGGCGCTTCCCAGTGCACGGCGCGGCCGATACCGGCAACCAGCAGCAACAACAGCAAGCCGAAGACGGCGGCCAGACCACCGAGCACGGGGGTCAGGCGGCGCTGTGCTTCGGCGTTCATGGCGCATCTCCCTGCGCATCACCACCCGCAGTACGCGGCTGGCGCACATAACCGGAGAGGGTGAACTGCACTTCCAACGGCGCACCCACCTGCTGCTGGGCGGCGATGGGATTGCGATAAATGCTCAGGTCGTCCACGAACAGATACGGCGAGCCTTGCTCCAGATCATGCAGCGTTTCAGCCAGCGGCTGCACTTCGCAATGCAGGCTGATGCTCACCGCCACTTTGCGATAAGGCTCATCGGGCGCGGCAGGCGGATTGGGCACCGGCATCTTCTGCGTCACGTCGCAAGCGCCGCTCTGCGGATGCGCGGCGACGGTGTCGACGACGCGTTGCATGAGTCCAGCGGCGGCGGCGTTCGGATCGTCCTCGGGCAGGAAGGCATGGCTCGCCACCTGTCCCGCGCCCATCGCGGCAATGCGCTTCTGCAGCTGCGGCTTCTCCGCAATGGCCGCGGCAAAACGAGCATGCGTATCGCGCAGGTCGTCCATCTCCGCGTGAATCGATTGCAGCGGCGCCACGAACCACCAGTGCAGCAGCACGAAGTAACCGATGACCAGCACCAGCAATAAAAGCAGGATCGCCGCGATGCGGCTGTCGCGCGGCTTCATCGCGTCCAGTTTCATGGGGCGCCTCCCGCTGCAGCAGGCGGCGCCTTGGGTTTCGGCTCGGTGTTCTTGCGCAGTTGCGCGACCATGTAAAAGCGTTCTTTACCCGTCGACGGATCGACCTGGATAGTGCCCTGGAAATTCGCGTCGGTCAGCACCGTCGAGCCCTTCAGTGCATCCACGAGGCGTGCGGCCTGCGGGCTTTGTCCCTGGAAACCGACCTGGCCACTGTTGTCGATGCTCAGGCGCTCCAGCCACGCCGTGGTCGGCAGGCGCTGGCTGATGTCCTGCAGCACGGCCAGCGCGGACACCGTACGCATCTTGCGCTGGGCCAGGAAGCCGGCGGCGCCGGCGTTGTCTTGCAGCTGCTGGCGCAATGCGGTCACCTGTTGCGCGTCGGCACGCATGCCTTCCACCTCGGTGCGCATCTGTTGCAAAGCGATCGCGCGGTTGTGCACGAACTGCAACAAGGACAGCACCAGCAACAGGATGGCCGCCGCACCCAGCGCAATGTTCAGTCGCTGGCGCGGATGCCGGCGACGTGGCGCCAGTTCAGCCGGTAACAGGTTGACGCCAAGGCGGCCCTGTTCGACGGCGACATCCACGGCATCGACCTGCAAGCCGGAGCTGGCCAAGCGTGCGAGCAGCGGATCGAGCGTGGCGCGCGGCACGGCCACCAGTTCCGCCGCGAAGCGACCGGCCGGCGCGTGTACGTTCAACTCGCGCACGTCGTAATGCACCTGCTCGGCGCGGAACGGCGTCTGGCGGTCCATCTCGAAGGCGCCGATCTGCCGCAGGTTGTCGCGCGCGGCGAGCGGCAGGGTCAGGCGGGGACGCAATACCTCGGCCGGCGTCAGGCACAAGGCCACGCGCAGGTCTTCGCCATCGACGCCGCGCACGGCATCGGCGAAGGCCACCTTCTGGTCGGCCGCATCGAGCTGGCTGCTCCATTGCACGGGCGGATCGGCTCGACCGGCGCGATGCAGTTGCCAGTCATCGCCGGCCGACTTGAGCAGGAACCAGCTCGGGCCGCTGCCAAACATCACGCGCCACCGCTGCGGCAGCAAGGCCATCAGCTCGCCACCCCACCACGCAAAAAAGCGTGGCAGTGGCGATGCGCGCCACGCGCGACGTGCGCGATCGAGCTGCGATCGCAGCGGCTGCGTTGCCGAACTCATTCCCCGTCACCCTCCTGCCAACGCAGCACGGCATACGGCGTGGTGCCGTTGCGAGCTACCTGCATACGCACCGTGGCGCGAAGGATCGCGCGTGTCCCGTCGGCCAGCGTAGCCTCTGAGCGAATACTATGCGTTACTCCCAGACTGACTACTAGGCCTGGCTGGGCTTGCGTCGCCAGCCTCGCCGCCACCATCGCATCCGCTTGTTGCAGGCTCATGCCGGGAGGCGTCGCCGCCAGCGCCAAGGCCTGGGCCGTCGCGGGATCGGGACTGGGCCGGCCTGACCACAGGGTCAGCTGCGGCGCTACCGTACGGTAGACCGCCGGATCCATGCCCAGCACCATTTGCAGCTCCTCGACGCTGGCGAATGGCCCGTGCCGCGGGCCGTAGTCGCGGCCAGCCATCGTATAAGCCGACGAGTTGAGGCCGGCACCGGCCGGCGTCATGGCGAAGCTACGCCAGTCCACCACGTTTTTCGCAAGATCCAACGCTTTGGCATCCGGCATGCCGGCCAGGCGGAAGAGATTCTGCAACACATCCGGCGAAGCCGCGTTGAGATCCACCTTGCCGCTTTCGTCGATCACGCTGACGCTGACCTTGGCGCCGTCGAACGCGAACGGATAGGGGCGGCCGTCGGCTATCCAGCGCCGCTGTTGCTGCGGATCCTGCAAGGCGTAGATAGCGCGCATCAGTCCCGCTTCGGCGGCGTAATGCGCCTGGGTTTGCGCAAACATGTAGCGCGCCTGCAATCCTTCGGTGCGCGCGAGCATCGCGTACCCGCCCAGCAGGATCGCCAGCAGCGTGCATGCCCACAGCACGACCAGCAGCGCTACGCCTCGCTGCGTCCGTGGTTTGCCCAGGTTCGCGCGCCTCATTGGGCATTCCGTGGCTGCAGGCCTTGCAGCAGGTTCGCCTGACCTTGCGTGGCCGTGGGATCCACCCGCAATGGCGCTTCCAGCTGCGGCCACGAGGTGGTGCCATCCAGGGTCAGGGCGATGCGCACGATGCGCGGCATCAAGCGGCTGTCGTCCCAATGGTTGCGCCAGTCGCCCTTGGCCTGAGCCGTGTCGGGCGCGCGATAGCTGAAACTGCCACCGCGGATATCGTCCACCAGCACTTCCGGCTCGCCCAACGGGCGCGGCGCGCTGCCGTCGGGCGGCATCAAGGCAAAACTGGCCTCCAGTCGGGAACCACCCTTACCGTTGGGCACCAGTTTCAGTTGCTGCAACTGCGGCCCCAGCTTGCCGAGATAGCCGGGCAAGGAAGCCACGAAGCGCATCTCGTGCGCATCGCCACTGAAATAGGTCTGGTCACCATTGCTGGATTTCGCGATCGGCACCGCGCGCGCCTGCGCCAGCTCGCTGCGCAGGAATTGCTGGGCTGAGCGCACTTGGTCCTGGCGGCTGATGGCGGCTTCGCCGGAACGCACCGTCTGCGTCGCCGTCCGCACGCCCGAATACACGCCCAACAACAGCAGCGCCAGCAAGGCCAGCGCGCCCAGCACTTCAAGCAGGGTAAAGCCCCTCGCGCCACGCTGTCGCGTCACCGATAGCCCTGCCAACGATCTCATGGCGTATTCACCGTTGGCGGACTCAATACGCGCAGCGTACTGAAGTGCGCCGAACGCTCCCGCGGCCGACTGCCCCAGAACACATCGAGATCGAGCTTGACCAAGCGCAGCTGCGCGCTGGGGTCGACCTGCCCCGGACTCCATGGCGTCACCACCAGATGCCAGCGATAGCGCTCATCGAAGCGACCATCGCTGCTGCCAGGCCGCAGCGGCGTGTCGATATCCACCGTGTCGAGCAGGCTGCGTGCCCACAGGGCGGCATCGCTATGATCGGCGGCATTGCGTGTCAGGCTGATCGAAGCGCCTGCCACCTTCATCAGTGCGGTAAACGCGATCGCCAGCAGCAGGATCGCCGCGATCACCTCCAGCAGGCTGAATCCGCGCACCTGCCGTTTCATAGCTTCGCGCTCGTATCGGCTACGCTGACCGCGCCCGTCAACCACGATACGTTCACCTGCCAGCGCCGACGCTCACGCTGCAGCGTGACGTGACCACCGGTGGAACTGCCATCCGGGAAAAAGCGGATGCGCCCGGTCGTGGCATTGACCTGGTCTTCCTTCGCGCTGGTGATGCCGACACGCATGCCTGACGGCAAACGCACCACCTCGCCACTCGCGGGCCGATAGGTATTGGCGCGCGTATCCACATCGAACGTGCGCTCTTCGCCATG
>DASXND010000478.1:0-5059 GCA_036495265.1 Dyella sp. | reverse complement strand
GACCGGCGATGGAACAAACGATGCGCCGGCGCTCGCGCAGGCCGATGTCGGAGTGGCGATGAATACGGGCACTATGGCTGCAAAAGAGGCCGGCAACATGGTGGATCTCGATAGCAACCCGACGAAGCTCATCGAAGTGGTCGCGATCGGCAAGCAATTGCTGATTACCCGCGGCGCGCTGACGACATTCTCGATCGCCAACGACGTCTCGAAATACTTCGCGATCATTCCGGCGGCCTTCGCCAGCACCTATCCGGTGTTGAACAAGCTGAACATCATGCACCTGGCGACGCCCACCAGCGCCATCCTGTCGGCGGTGATCTTCAACGCGCTCATCATCATCTTTCTCATTCCCTTGGCGCTGAAAGGCGTGAAATACCGTGCGCTCGGCGCAGGTGCGCTGTTGCGCCGCAATCTACTGGTTTACGGCCTGGGCGGCATCGCGGTGCCGTTCATCGGAATCAAATTGATCGACATGCTGCTGGTCCTGTGCGGACTGGCGTGAAGCGAGAGGTTCAGATCATGCAGACGCTCAAGCTTTCCGTTTCCCTACCCGACGATACCCATCCGGAAATGGAGCTACGCCTATCCACCGATGATTCCGCCTGTGACGTGGTGATCGCGTTGCCACTGGCCTCGGCGCGGACAGTCAAGGTAGATCGGATGAATGATGCCGAGGCGCCCTGCAGCGCGCAGGACGATTACGTGCTCGGTGGTTACGCCGGCATCTGAAGTCGATGCCCGGAAGCATCGGCCCCCCAGTCCCACACAACCCCACAAGAAAAGGACGGCCCGCCTCGGGTCGAATGTCAGGAACACCTATGGTTTCGAAGAAGATGCTTTCGTTTACAGTTCTGCTTGCACTGGCTCCGGCCAGCGAAGTACTGGCGTCAACGACGGACGTTTCATCCGCCGCTGCTCCTGCCGATGTCGACAACGTGGCGCCTTCGGCGCCGGCGGCGGGTAGTGCCGATTGTTCAAGAGGCTTCTTTTCACGTCTGGGCTCGGCTTACCGCGAGGACGCCCAACCGTCCGACCCCAATGCACCCGCGCCCGCCCGTCGCGCCATGGATGCGCCACTCAATTCGCCGCCGTTCCCCAGCTCCGAATGGCAGCTCGGCGGCGTTGCTGCGCCTATCGGCGTTCCCGTCGCATACGGCCAGTATCCGCTGCAGAAAGCGCTCTCCTGCACCAAGCTCGGCAACTGGATGGAGCGCAACAGGATCGAGATCAACGGCTGGATCAATCCCTCGGCGAACCTGAGTTCGTCCAGTCA
This sequence comes from Dyella sp., assembly GCA_036495265.1. Classification (GTDB taxonomy): domain Bacteria; phylum Pseudomonadota; class Gammaproteobacteria; order Xanthomonadales; family Rhodanobacteraceae; genus Dyella. Next base: position 3,783 of record DASXND010000478.1, on the reverse strand, counting down.
CAGCAACTTTCCGCTCTCCTATGCGACGCGGCCGAACCGGGTGGAATTCGATCAGTTCGTCACCAATATCACGCGCGTCGAAGACACCGTCCAGACGGATCACTTGGACTGGGGTTTCAACATCTCGAATCTGTATGGTTATGACTACCACTACACCGTGACCAAGGGTGTTTTCAGCAATCAATTGCTGAACAACCCAAGGCCCAACAGCGCACTGAATGGCAAGGTCTACGGTGACGATCCGATGCTGTTCTACGCCGATCTCTACATCCCGTGGGTCGCCGAGGGCATGGTCGTCCGCGTCGGTCGCTGGCTGTCGCTGCCGGATATCGAGGCCCAGTTCGCGCCGCAGAACTATCTGGTCACGCATTCGATCCTCTACACGGTCGACCCGTACACTCAGACCGGTGTGATGACCACCACCAAGCTCAACAGTCAGTGGACGTTCCAGATCGGCATCAATGCAAGCAACGACGTTGCGCCCTGGAATTCGTCGGCGCGACCCTCACTGCAGACCTGCGTGCGCTGGGTATCGGCGGACAACAACGACATGCTCTACCCCTGCATCAATAATGTGAACAAGTCCGACTACAACTACAACAACGTGCAGATGTACGTGATGACCTGGGGTCATCGCTTCAACAGCAGTGTGCATATGCAGACTGAGGCCTATCGCATGTACGGCCGCAACATCCCCGGCTTCGGCCCGTACGGCACCCCGGGCGTCGCGGGCTCCTCGCCGGTCGCGGGCACCGCAGGCGAATTCGGCATCGTCAACTACCTCAACTTCGAGTTGAACTCGAACAACATGATGTCGTTCCGCAACGAGTACTACGACGACGAGAAGGGACAGCGCACGGGCTTCGCTACGCGCTATACCAGCCACACGCTGGGCCTGACGCATTGGGTGTCACAGGATCTGGAGATTCGTCCCGAACTGCGTTACGAGCACTCGTACGACGTGAATGCCTACGACAAGGGCACCAAGAACTACCAGGTCGTTGGTCTGATCGACGCGATCCTTCACTACTGAGGTCATGATTATGAGCAGGCTCTTACGCAACGCGGTGGGGATGCTGTTGCTGATGACGGTGATCACCGGCATCGCCTATCCGCTGGTGGTTACCGGACTGGCCCAGGTGCTGTTCCCCTCGCAGGCGAACGGCAGCCTGATCGTGAAAGACGGCAGGCCGATCGGCTCTACCCTGATCGGCCAGTCCTTCACCGAACCGAAGTACTTCTGGGGACGCCCTTCGGCGACCACGCCCCAGGCCAACAACGGCACGGCGTCGAACGGCTCCAACTTGGGACCGACCAATCCGGCGCTTACCGATGCGGTGAAGCAGCGGATCGACACGTTGCGCGCCGCCGATCCCGGTAACACCGCGCCGGTGCCGGTGGACCTGGTCACGGCCTCGGGTAGCGGTCTCGATCCGGAGATCTCGCCGGCGGCGGCGGCCTATCAGGTATCGCGTGTGGCCAAGGCGCGCGGCCTGAGCGAGTCGCAGGTACAGGCGCTGGTCACCATGGCCACCAGTGGTCGCCAGTTCGGTATGCTCGGCGAACCGCGGGTGAACGTGCTCAAGCTCAATCTGGAGCTCGATGGCCATTGAGGCCTAACGTAATGTCCGACCACTGATCTACTGGGACAGCATGTCCGAACCTTCCCGCGAAGCACGCGCCGACGCCTTGCTCGATTCCGTACAGGAAGAGCGAAGCCGTCGCCTGAAAATATTCCTCGGCGCGGCCCCGGGCGTTGGCAAGACCTTTGCCATGCTTTCGGCCGCTCGCGAGCTGAAGCGGCAAGGTGTGGATGTGGTGATCGGCCTGGTCGAAACCCACGGCCGTCCGGAAACCTCGGCGCTGCTCGAAGGACTGGAGCAGCTGCCGCGTCGGCCGGTGACCTATCGCGGACGCGACTTCACCGAGTTCGACCTCGACGCCGCTTTGCAGCGACGCCCCGAGGTGATCCTGGTCGACGAGCTGGCCCATCGCAATCTGCCCGGCGGGCGTCACGAGCGCCGCTGGCAAGACATCTCCGAGCTGCTGGATGCGGGCATCGAGGTCTATACCGCGCTCAATGTGCAGCATCTGGAAAGCCTCAACGACCAGGTGCGGCGCATCACCAATGTCACCGTGCGCGAAACCGTGCCCGATGCCTTCCTCGACCAGGCGCGCGACATCGTGCTGGTCGACCTGCCGCCACGCGAGCTGATCCAGCGCCTCAAGCAAGGCAAGGTCTATGTGCCGGAAACGGCCGCCGCCGCACTCGACGCGTTCTTCTCGCCGACCAACTTGGCCGCGCTGCGCGAACTGGCGGTCGATACGATAGCCGGCCATGTCGACAGCGACCTGCGCGAGCACATGCTGGCGCGCGGTGGCGCTATGCCGGTGCGTCGCCGTGTGCTCGCCGCCATCGACGGCCATTCGCAAAGCGATTACCTCGTGCGCATCGCACGGCGCATTGCCGAGCGACGCGGTGCGCCGTGGAGCGTGGCCTTTGTCGACACCGGCGCCACCTTGGACAAGGCGCGGCGGGAGCGACTCGACTCGGCCATGCGCCTGGCGCGTCGCCTCGGTGGCGACACCGTAGTATTGCGCGGCCACGCCGTTGCCGACGAATTGATTGCTCATGCGGATCGCGAAGGCATTGGCCAGATCATTCTCGGCCGCACGCGCGAGCGATTGCTGGCGCGCATGCTGGGACGGTCGCTGACCCAGCTGCTCTTGCGCCGCGGTGCGCATCTCGAACTCACCATCATCGCCACGCCCACCGAGCGTGCAAAGTCGCGTCTTCGCTTGCGCATGCCCGGTGGCCGCGGGCGTCGAGGGGAGTACATCTACGCCACCTTGGCCACCCTGGTCGCGTTTGCGTTGTCGTTTATCGCGGACCGCTATCTTTCCGTCGCCAATCTCTCGCTGATCTTCCTCACCGCCGTGCTGGTGGTGGCGGTGCGCACGCGCATGGCGGTGGCCGTGTACACGGCGATCCTGTGTTTCCTTGGCTACAACTTCTTCTTTGCGCCGCCGCGCTACACCCTGGCCATCGCCAACTTCGACGATGTGCTGGCGGTCTGTTTGTTCCTGGTGGCGGCGCTGGTGTGCAGCCGGTTGGCCACCCAGCTGGCCAGCCAGGTGGAGTCGATGCGCGGAGCGCACGCGCACGCGCGTGCCTTGCTGGCGTTGGGGCAGCGGCTGTCGACAAGCACCGATGCCGCAGGCATTCGCGGTGTCGGTGTTTCGGCGCTGGCCCACGGCCTTCGCTGCGATGCGGCAATACTGGCACGCGACGCCAGTCAGGTGCTTCGCGTCGTGGCGTCGTCGCCGCGCGATTTCCCTTTGCTCACGCAGGACCTGGCTGCAGCGGGCTGGAGCGAGCAACACGCCGAGCAAGCCGGGCGCTACACCGATACGCTCAACGCAGCGCCGTGTTGGGCATTGCCGCTGGGCAACGAAGACAACAGGCTTGGCGTGGCCGCGATACGCTTTCCGCCTGAACAGGGTGAGCCCTCGCCGGATCAGCGCAGCCTCGCGCTGGCGATGGTGCAGGACATCGGCCAGGCGTTGCAGCGTGCGCGTCTCGCTGAGGAGCTGGAGGGCGCGCGCGTGCAGGGCGAGACCGAGCGGCTGCGCAATGCGCTTCTGTCTTCCGTTTCGCACGATCTGCGCTCGCCGCTGGCGTCGATGATCGGCTCCGCCGGCACGCTCGCCAGCTACGGCGACCAGCTGCCCGCTGGCGAACGTCGCGAGCTGCTCGAAGCCATCCTGGGTGAGGGTCAGCGA
>DASXND010000477.1:0-8576 GCA_036495265.1 Dyella sp. | reverse complement strand
GACGACATCATGGTGACCAATGGTGCGCAGCAAGCGTTCGATCTGCTCGCGCGTCTCCTGGTGATGCCGGGGCGGACGATGGTGGCAGTGGAAGACCCGGGTTATCCGCCGCTGCGCGCGGCGTTCGAGGCGGTGGGCGCCCATGTGGTGCCGGTGCCGGTCGATGGCGAAGGCCTCGTAGTGGAACGCATTCCCATCGAAGCGCGGGTGATCTACGTGACGCCATCGCACCAGTTCCCGCTGGGCATGGTGATGTCGCCCTCTCGTCGGCTGGCCCTGCTGGCGTTTGCTCGACAGCATGGTGCGGTCGTGATCGAGGACGACTACGACGGCGAATTCCGTTACGGCGGTCGTCCGCTCGACGCCTTGCAGACGCTCGATCGCGATGGCGTGGTGTTCTATGTCGGCACCTTCTCCAAGAGCCTGTTTCCGGCGCTGCGCCTTGGTTACATGGTGACGCCACCCTGGGCGATGGCGGCCCTGGCGCGCGTGCGCCAGTTGAGCGATTGGCATAGCGACGTGCTGGCGCAGGACACCTTGGCCTTGTTCATCGCCGAAGGGCATCTCGCCCGTCACGTACGCAAGATGCGGCGCATCTACGGCGAGCGCCGCGCTAGCTTGCTCGATGCCTTGTCTCGCCACGCGGACAGCATGCTCCAGCCGCTGGCAGCCGACGCTGGCCTGCATCTGGCAGCGACACTGTCCGCACCCATCAGGATCGACGCACTGATCAGCCATGCAGCCGAGCTAGGGCTGCGGATTGAATCGCTGCAGGACTACGCGATTGGCGATAGCGCACCCAACGGCTTGGCCTTCGGCCTGGGCATGATTCCCGCGGCTCGCATCGAGGAGGCGGCGCGTCTGCTAGGCCAGCTGCTTGATGCCCATCGAACTAAGTGAGTGGGGTAATCGGTGGCGATGGCCAGCTCCGTTCGTAACGCTCGTTGATCCTGTTTGGGGCACTGGCTACGACCGGGCAACGGTAGCGGACATTCGGCACTCGACTCACCTGTCCACCGATGACGGTGCCACTTGGTCTTAGTGAGTGCGCAAACTGACATCCGAATGAAGCAAATCTCACACATTTGCCGAGTGCAAGCAAAGCTACCCGGATAGGCATCTATGCGTTGCTCCTGCAGCGCCCCGGCGTGGAGTGGCGGTGGCGGAGGCGCGGACGGCGGCGCCGCCCTAATCTAACGATAAGTCTTCATGCGTAAGCTGGATCTCCTGACTTGTGGCGTTCAGGGGATGGGGCATCGTGAAGAAGCTGTTTGTACTGCCGGTAGCGGGCTTGCTCGTACTAGCGGCGTGGTGCCTCTATCGGCCCGAGTCGTCTTCCTCCGCCAAGAGCGCAACGGATCCTCATAGTGTTCCGGTTGTGCTTGCGCCTGTTGAGCTGCGCGATGCTCCCCTGGTGTTGTCCACCATCGGGACGGTCCAGGCTTTCAATACGGTGTTGGTCCGCGCGCGAGTCGATGGGACGCTTGAGCGCGTTGCATTTGTTGAGGGACAACGGGTGCGTCGGGGCGATCTGCTGGCGCAGATTGATCCGCGCCCGTTTGAAAACCAGCTCCATATGGCGCTGGCGCAGAAGGCGCATGATGCGGCACAACTCGCGAACGTGGAGCGCGACATAACGCGCTTCTCGTATCTGGCCAATCGAAACATCGTGCCCGCGCAGACACTGGACAGCACGCGAGCACAGGCCGAAGAGCTGAAGGCGACCGTGGCTATGGATCAGGCCCAGATCGATAACGCTCACAACGAGCTGGACTACGCGGCGATTCGGGCGCCCCTGGATGGCCTGACAGGAGCGCGCCTGGTCGACGCGGGGAACATGGTGCACGCCAGCGATACGAATGGGCTTGTGCTGATCACACAGGTTCAGCCTATCTCCGTGAGCTTCACGCTACCGCAGGACGCGCTGCCAGCCATGCTCTCGGCGCAACACCAGGCTCCGGTTGAGGTTGTCGCGAAAAGCCGTGACGCGAGCCAGGAGCTTGGCAAGGGCGTGTTGAGCCTCATCGACAATCAGATCGATGCCACCACGGGCACTATTCACTGCAAGGCAACGTTCGAGAACACGAGCGAGTCGCTCTGGCCGGGCCAGTTTGTCGTCCTGCGTATCGTGCTGGCGGTAGAGCATGGTGCGATGACGGTCCCCGCGACGGCTGTGCAACAGGGTTCGAACGGTACCTACGTCTATGTCATCAATACCGACAATACCGCTGCATTGCGCCCCGTCGATGTCGCTTCCACGGAAGACAATCGTAGCGTTATTACACGCGGCATCACCAAGGGTGAGCGTGTAGTTGTCGAGGGTCAATTCAAGCTGGAGGACGGGACACACGTCCGTGTCGTCGAACATACCGTCCATGATCGCTGACGGATCGGCCTCATGAGCGCCTTCAATTTCTCGGCGATCTTCATTCGTCGCCCGATCGCGACCTCCCTCCTGATGCTTGGCATCCTTTTCCTTGGAGTCATCAGTTATACCCAGCTGCCGATCGCAGGCGTGCCCCAGGTCGATATACCGACGATATCCATCAATGCATCACTACCCGGCGCAAGCGCCGAGACCATGGCATCGTCGGTGACGGCGCCACTAGAGCGTGCGCTGGCGGTGATGCCGGGCGTTACCGCGCTGACGTCAACGAGCTCACTGGGATCGAGCTCCATCGAGGTGGAGTTCGACCTTTCCCGGACCATCGACAGCGCCGCACTGGATGTCCAGACGGCGATCAATGCGGCTTCCGGCGATCTCCCGAAGAACCTTCCTCATCCGCCAACGTTCGAGAAGGCGAATCCAGCCGACGCGCTGTTGATGACCATCGCGGTCTATTCGGACATCATGCCGATCGCTCAGGTGGATGACTACGCCGAAAATTATCTCGCACCGGAGATCGCGCGTGTCCGCGGTGTTGGCGTTGTCGACTATCACGGCCAGCAGAAGCCAGCGGTACGGGTGCGTATCAATCCTGCCGCCATCGCCGCCATGGGCCTGAGCCTTGAGGACATACGCGCGGCCATTGCCGCCTCGACGGTGAACGCACCCAAGGGAACCCTCAACGGAGAGCATCAGGCGGTTACGCTCGATGCCAGCGACCAGCTCTTCGACGCAGCCAGCTATGCCGACCTTGTCGTAGCGTTTCGAGGGGGTGCACCGGTTCGACTGCGCGACGTTGCTACCGTCGTGCCCAGTGTCGAGGATATTCGGCAAGGCGCGTGGTTCAAAGGGCATCAGGCCGTGATGCTCGACGTTCACAAGCAAATCGGCTTCAACATCAACCAGACGGTGGAGAGCGTCAAGGCGGAGCTGCCGCGTCTAACGCACGACTTGCCGGCGTCGATCCATATGGTGTTGCTCGGTGACCGCACGCAAACGATCCGGGCGTCGGTCGTCGACCTTCAGTTTACGCTACTGCTAAGCGTCATCCTGGTTGTCGCCGTCGTCTATGCGTTCTTGCTCGATCTACGTGCCACGCTTATTCCGGCTATCACCATTCCGCTGTCCCTCCTTGGCACCCTGGCCGCGATGAACGTCGTCGGTTACAGCCTCGACAACGTCTCCTTGATGGCACTCACGGTGGTCATCGGCTTCGTCGTCGATGATGCCATCGTCATGCTCGAGAACATACTCAGGCACATCGAGCATGGCGACACGCCCCTGGAGGCGGCGTCCAAGGGTTCGCGCGAGATCGCTTTTACGATCCTTTCCATGACGGTGTCGCTGGTCGCCGTGTTCATCCCGCTGCTTTTTATGGGCGGCCTGGTAGGGCGTCTATTTCGCGAATTCGCCATGACGGCGGGGATAGCGATACTTATCTCGGGCGCCATATCACTGACCTTGACGCCCATGTTGTGCGCACGCTTTCTCACAAGCCAAACGGCGCATGGGCGTGGCCACTTTCATCACTTGGCGGAGGCCTTCTTCAGTCGCTTGCAGGACGTTTATGCGAAGGGTCTAAGACAGGCATTGGCGCATAGAAAGTGGATGCTGGCGATTGCCGCGGCAACGCTTGTAGGCACCATCTTCATGTACGTTGTCATTCCCAAGGGGTTCTTTCCGCAGCAGGACAATGGACTCATCGCCGGCGTCACCGAGGCATCGCAGGATATTTCCTATCCCGCGATGGTCGAGCGCATGCATGCACTGGCTGCCGTCGTCGAACGCGATCCCGCCATTGAGCACGTCTACTACTGGGTGGAAGGTGACCCTTCGGTCAACATCGGACGCATGCTGATCGACCTGAAGCCTTTCGGGCAGCGCTCCGAATCGGTGTACGAGGTGATCAAGCGCTTGCGCCCGCAGGTTGCCCAAATACCGGGCATTTCACTTTCGCTGCAAGCGCGCCAGGATCTGCAGATTGGCGCGCGCGTAAGCAAGTCGCAATTCCAATACACGTTGCGCGATTCGAACCTGGAGGAACTGCGGCAATGGGCGCCTATCATGCTCAAAGCATTGCGTGACGTTGCGGTCATCCAGGACGTTGAAGGCGATCTGGAGCCGGTGGCCCCTCGCCTGAAGGCGGTCTTTGATCGCGACACGATGAGCAGGGTCGGCATTACGCCCCAGATGGTCGACGACACCCTGAACGACGCATTTGGTCAACGTCAGGTCGCCACGTTCTATACGCAGCTCAATGTCTACCGTGTCGTGCTTGAAGTCGACCCCAAGTATCAGCTGGACGAAAATGCGCTGCGACAGCTTTACCTCACGGGGAATGACGCAAAGCAGGTGCCGCTATCGTCGTTTATTCACCTGGAGCACTCGTCTGCGCCACTTACGGTAAATCATGACGGGCAATTCCCCGCGGTGACGCTTTCATTCAACCTGGCGCCGGGTCACTCGCTGAGCGAGGCCGTAGCCGCGATTGATGCCAAGGGCGCGCAGCTGGGAAAGCCGACGGCTCTCACCGCGATCTTCCAGGGCTCGGCCCAGGCCTTCAAGGCATCGCTTGCCAATCAGCCGCTGCTCATAGCCGCTGCGATCCTGGCCATCTACATCATTCTCGGCATGCTTTACGAGAGCTACATCCATCCCTTGACGATACTCTCGACCTTGCCATCGGCCGGCATCGGCGCGCTCGGCGCCCTGATGCTGTTTCACTACGAGTTCTCCCTGGTCGCCCTGATCGGCGTGATCCTCTTGATCGGCATCGTCAAGAAGAACGGCATCATGATGGTCGACTTCGCCCTGGCCGCCGAGCAGGAGCGAGGGTTGCCACCCGAGCAGGCCATCTACGAAGCGTGTCTGCTGCGGTTTCGGCCGATCATGATGACGACCATGGCGGCGCTGCTCGGCGCGTTGCCGCTTGCGTTCGGCTCGGGTGCTGGCGCGGAACTGCGGCGACCACTTGGCATCGCGATCGTGGGCGGGCTGCTGATTTCGCAGATCCTTACGCTCTACACGACCCCCGTGATCTATCTCCTGCTGGACAGATTCAGCACGCATCGGTTGCGTAAGGCTGGGGGTCACGTCAAATGAAGCGCCGCATCGCCACTGGAGCTTACGGCGCTGGACGGAGCACCCTCTGGATGGCGCATGGGCACGAACGCGGACATCCGCTGGATGGGGCATAGGGGCGACATGCAAAGGTTTAGGGCAATATTCGCCGTAGCTCGCCAGTTGAATGGACATCCTAGAAAGACCTTGAACCTCGAGACACCGGCAGCACGATTCCAACCATGTGTTGCAGCGACCGGTTGAAGCCGCAGCCGGATGCGCGCATTCCGGATCGGGCGAACTAAGTATTCGCCGTCGGCATGACGCCTGGAAGGCCCGCTGACCAAGGCATCGACCGTGACGGAGGGACGTTCACTGTCTTGCGCGGTCTTCTTGATGAAAGACAGATAGCCCGCATGCCCCATTGCGTCGCCGCGGACTTCATGTATACGATGTATACATGACTCGCTTGACCACTGCCGAGAAAATCCTCCGGGCTGCGCACAAGCTGTTCGATCGCGACGGCGCCGATGCCGTGACCATGCGCCGCGTGGCCGATGCGGTGGGCATCACGCCGATGGCGATCTACCGCCACTTTCCCACCCGCGATGCATTGCTGAAGAGGCTTTCTGACGACAGCTTCAACGCCGTCGCGCATGAATGGAGTGCGCGCCGCACACAGCATCCTGATGTGCTGAAGCGACTGATGGCGCTGGTCGAGCCTTATCTGGACTACGCGCTGGCGCATCCGCATCTGTTCGACCACGCCTTTTCGGTGCGCCGTGATGATGCGCGGCGTTATCCCGAGGATTTTCGTGCGGGCCATTCGCCCACCTTCAACGTCGTGCTCAACGCTGTCGTTGAAGGCATGGCCCAGGGTGTGCTGAAGCAAGACGATCCGCACGACGTCACCATGGCCATCTGGGCGCAGCAGCATGGCTTGATCGCCCTTTATCGCGCCGGGCGCTTCAGTTACGACGAAGCGCAGTTTCGCGCCTTCTACAACCAATCGGTTCGGAGATTGATCAATGGCATCAAAGCCTGAGGGTTTCGCGCCGCTGACCTGGTGGGTGGCGACGGCACTGGCCGCACTGGGCTGGTGGTTTGGCAGTGGCGTTCAACCGCTATGGTGGTTGACCTGGCTCGCGCCATTGCCGGTGCTATGGCTTGCTCCTCGCGTTCGCACGCGCTGGGCAGCGCTGGCGGCCTTCGTGGCACTGACGATCGGTGGTCTCAATCAGTGGACCTATCTGCACACCTACATCGGTCTGCCGCTGCCGTTCATCGTGTACGCCATCGGTATGCCCGGCCTCGCGTTGGCGTTGTGCGTGCTGCTGTTCCGGCGACTGCTGCTGCGTGGCCATACCCTGGCGGCGGCATGGGCGATGCCGACGGCCTGGGTCGCCATCGAATACATCAACAGTCTGGCTTCGCCGCACGGCACCTTCGGAAGCATCGGCTACACGCAGATGGATGCGCTTGCGATCATCCAGGTTGCCGCCCTGTCGGGTATCTGGGGGATCGGCTTTCTGGTGCTACTGGTGCCGACTGCCATCGCCATACAAACCGCACCGCAAGCCACGAAGCGTGGCCGCATCGTGGTGGCCGCGATGACCGCGCTATTGATCATGGCTGCCGTCGGCTACGGTTATGGGCGACTGCAGGCACCTGCCACGACGACGATGCGTATTGGCCTGGTGTCGTTGGAGAAGCCGATCCGGCCCGCCTTGGCAGATGCGGATGGCCAGGCGCTGGAGGCACGCTATGTCGACGCCATCGGTCGCCTGGCGAACGCCGGCGCCAAGCTCGTGCTGATCCCGGAAACGTCCTTCGTCACCAGCGATGCGACCGTACCGGCATTCGCCGCGCTGGCCGAGCAGCACGCACTGACCATCGGCGCCGGCATCGATTTCAAGGGCGATCCGCGCGCCGAACGCAACATGTTGATGGTGCTCCCATCCGGCGGCATGGCGCCGGCCACCTACAACAAGCATCATCTGATCCCCGGCTTTGAACGCCAATACACGCCGGGCGACAGCTACACCCTGTTGGCCGGCACGCCACGGATCGGACTGGCCGTCTGCAAGGACATGGACTTCCACGATGTTGGCCACGGCTATGCGGCGCGCCATGCGCAACTGCTGCTGGTGCCGGCGTGGGACTTCAGCATCGACGGCTGGCTGCATAGCCGCATGGCGATCATGCGTGGTGTGGAAAACGGCTTCGCCATCGCTCGTGCGGCGCGCTCCGGCCGTCTTACGTTAAGTGATGACCGGGGTAGAGTCGTGGCCGAGGCTTCCAGCGAAGCGCATGACGCCGAACTGGTAGGCAACCTCCCGCTGCACGACACGCGTACGCTGTATGCCCGCTGGGGTGACTGGTTCGCGTGGCTCAACCTGATCGTCTTGGCGGCATGCCTGGCGCTGGCCTTGCTGCCACGCCGCGCGGGCGATCGCGAGTAGCGTTTCTGTTCGCGGGCTGGCGGAAGTTTCCATCCACACACCTCGCACGCGAGAATTTGCATGGCGGCACGCCGTGCCGCGACTTGAACAACGGGCGCAGCGAAGCGCACCGATATCTGGAGGTTGGGTGGAAGGTAAGACGTTGGAATCACATGCACGGCGCTTGCAGCGACTTGGTCGGGTCGCCTTGATGCTGCTCGGCCTCGGTCTGGCCACAACGGCGATGGCCACAGCTAGTAGCAAGCCATTGAGGCATCCCGTGCGCGTGGGGTCATATCGTGTCGAGCGTGACGTGACGCCTGGCCGCAACAAGGTGGTGGGCACGCTGACCAACGTGAGCCCGGCACGGATCCACGCCACCCGGGTCAAGTTCCGGCTTTTCGATGCCAGGGGGCGCGCGATCGGCAACGCGGTGGACCAGGTGCGTGACCTCGAGCCGGGCCAGACATGGAAATTTCATGCCCACGCGCGTGGAAATGTCAGCCGGGCCCGCCTATTGCGTGTCGAGACTGAGTAGCGTCCATGGCGGGTCAGTTGACGCTCGCGCGCACCCAGTCCAGATAAGCGGCATGGCCCCGCGCCACCGGCACGGCGATTAACTCGGGCAGCTCGTAGGGATGCAGGGCCAAAACCCTCTCCCTGAGCGCAGCAAACCGGCTTTCGGTGGT
>DASXND010000476.1:0-4812 GCA_036495265.1 Dyella sp. | reverse complement strand
CCGGCAGCGGCGAAGGCTTCAAGATTCTCGCGACGCGCGGCATCCAGCCAGCCGATATCGCTGCCGGGCAAGCGCGCCTGCGCCGCCGCTTGCAGCAGCGACTCGACGAACGGCATGCGTTGCGGCTCGCTCATGCCGACGCTCCCGTCAGTGCGGGATCCTTCTCAGTCACCCAGGCGTAACCCTGCTCTTCCAGCTTGAGCGCCAGCGTCTTGTCGCCGCTTTCCACGATGCGGCCATCGGCGAGCACGTGGACGAAGTCCGGCTCGATATAGTCGAGCAGGCGCTGGTAGTGCGTGATCACCAGGAAGCCACGCTCGGACGAGCGCAGCGCATTCACGCCCTGCGCCACCTGCTTGAGCGCGTCGATATCCAGGCCCGAATCGGTCTCGTCGAGGATCGCCAGCTTCGGCTCCAGCACGGCCATCTGGAAGATCTCGTTGCGCTTTTTTTCGCCACCGGAGAAACCTTCGTTCACCGCGCGATGCAGCAGCTCGTCGGAGATCTGCATGATCTTGAGCTTCTCGCGCACCAGCTTGAGGAACTGCATGGAATCCAGTTCCTTCTCGCCGCGCTGCTTGCGCTGCGCATTGAGCGCGGCACGCAGGAAGTACGTGTTGTTCACGCCGGGAATTTCCACCGGGTATTGAAAGGCCAGGAATACGCCGGCAGCGGCGCGCGCTTCGGGTTCCAAGGCGAGCAGGTCGACACCGTTGAAGCTCACCGAGCCTTCGGTCACTTCGTAACCTTCACGGCCAGAAATCACGTGGCCCAGCGTGGATTTGCCGGCGCCGTTCGGCCCCATGATCGCGTGCACCTCACCCGAGTTCACGGTCAGCGTGAGTCCCTTGAGGATGTCCTTGCCCTCGACGCGGGCGTGCAGGTTTTCGATCTTCAGCATGGCGGATTCTTCAGTTAGCGGCCCGAAGGCACGACACGATCAATAAGTGGAATCGATTCAATACGGACGGCGACTTCGCGCCACGGGCGCTGCGGATGCCGGGTGAAACGGATCATCCCACCGCGCCTTCCAGCGACACTTCCAGCAGCTTCTTCGCTTCCACGGCAAACTCCATCGGCAGTTCGCGGAACACCTGCTTGCAGAAGCCGTCGACGATCATCGACACGGCGTCTTCCTGGCCGATGCCACGGCTGCGGCAGTAGAACAGCTGGTCGTCGGAGATCTTGGAGGTGGTGGCTTCGTGCTCGACGATGGCGGTGGGGTTCTTCACTTCCATATAAGGGAAGGTGTGCGCGCCGCATTTCTTGCCGATCAGTAACGAGTCGCACTGGGTGTAGTTGCGTGCGCCTTCCGCGCCCTTCTCCACCTTCACCAGGCCGCGGTAAGCGTTGGAGCTACGGCCGGCGCTGATGCCCTTGGAGACGATCTTGGACTTGGTGCCCTTGCCGATATGGATCATCTTGGTGCCGGTGTCGGCCTGCTGACGATGATGGGTAAGCGCCACCGAATAGAACTCGCCGACCGAACGATCACCGCGCAGTACGCAGCTCGGGTATTTCCAGGTGATGGCCGAACCGGTTTCGACCTGGGTCCAGGAGATCTTGGAATCGTCGCCGCGGCAATCGCCGCGCTTGGTCACGAAATTGTAGATGCCGCCGACGCCGTTCTCGTCGCCCGGGTACCAGTTCTGCACGGTCGAATACTTGATCTGCGCCTTCTCCAGCGCGACCAGTTCCACCACGGCGGCATGCAGCTGGTTCTCGTCGCGCATCGGCGCGGTGCAGCCTTCGAGGTAGGACACGTAGGCGCCCTCTTCCGCGATGATCAAGGTGCGCTCGAACTGTCCCGTGTTGATCGCGTTGATGCGGAAGTACGTGCTCAGTTCCATCGGGCAACGCACGCCCTTGGGGATGAACACGAATGAGCCGTCGGAGAACACGGCCGAATTCAGGGCTGCGAAATAGTTGTCGCCGGTCGGCACCACGCTGCCCAGATACTGCTGCACCAGGTCGCCGTGCTCGCGGATCGCCTCGCTCATCGAGCAGAAGATCACACCGGCCTCGGCCAGTTCCTTGCGGAAGGTGGTGCCCACGGAGACGGAGTCGAACACCGCATCCACGGCGACGCCGGCGAGCTTGGCGCGTTCGTGCAGCGGCACGCCCAGCTTTTCGTAGGTTTCCAGCAGTTTCGGATCGACTTCGTCCAGCGACTTCGGACCCTGCTTGGGCGCGGCGTAATAGCTGATGCCCTGATAGTCGATCGGGCTGAGATTGAGCTTGGCCCAATCCGGCGTCGGCATGGTGAGCCAGTGGCGATACGCCTTGAGACGCCACTCGGTCATCCACTCCGGCTCCTGCTTGATCGCGGACAGCTGGCGGATGATGTCTTCGGACAAACCGGGCGGCAGGCTGTCGGTTTCGATGTCGGTGACAAAGCCGGCCTCGTAGCGACGGCCCAGCGCCTCGGCAACTTCCGCGTTGTCGCGAAGCGTGGTGGAGGTGTCGCTGCGTTCGGAGGTTTCGATGGTCATGGTCGTCTTCGTGTCGTCGTGGGCGGTCGAAGGAGGATCGGGGGTCATCCGATCAGGTTCGCGTCGATGCGACGACTGGGTGGTTTGAGCATGTCGGAGAGGCTGACGGCACGCAGGGCGCTGTCCACTACGCTGTTCACGTGCTGCCAGTTGCTGCGCACGCCGCATAGCGACTCGCGCTCGCACTGACCGACGGCCACGCTGCATTCGGTCATGCCGAGGGGGCCTTCCAGCGCTTCGACAATCTGCGCCAGGGTGATCTCCCCGGCCGGTCGCGCCAACCGGTAGCCGCCGTTGACGCCACGGAAGGATTCCACCAGGCCGGCATGACCCAGCAACTTCAGCAGCTTGCTCACGGTGGGCAGCTCGAGATGCGTCTCATCGGCGATCTGCGCCGTGCTGAGCACGTCGTCAGGATGGGCGGCGATGCAGGTCATCACCACCGTGGCGTAATCGGTGAGTCGGCTGACACGAAGCATGGGGAAGCGGCCAGGACTACTTGAATCGGGACCAAAATGGTACTGATTAACGAGGTGCCAGTCAAACCACGGCACTGCACCAAAAGTGGGCTTAGTCGTGCTGCGCCGCCCCGCTTTTGGGCAATGCGGAGCCCGTGGTTTCCCGCAACCTGGCCAATACCTCACCGTCATCCCAGCGAAAGCTGGGATCCAGCGCCTCTGCAACCCCCTGAAGACACTGGATTCCAGCCTTCGCCGGAATGACGGTGACGGGCGTTGGTGATCAACATCGCACGACCCAAACCCTTCTGGCACGCATCGTGCTGCGCTGCCACATATCTACGTCATGGGGAGCTTTGGGAATGAAGTGGATTACGGCCATCATCAAACCGTTCACGCTGGACGATGTGCGCCAGGCGTTGACCGAGGTGGGTGTGACGGGCATGACCGTCACGGAGGTCAAGGGGTTTGGCCGGCAGCACGGGCATACCGAGCTGTATCGCGGTGCGGAATACGTGGTGGATTTCCTGCCCAAGCTGAAGTTGGAAGTGGCCGTGGCCGACGAGCAACTGGAACGCGCCATCGAAGCGATCAGCAGCACCGCCCGTACCGGCAAGATTGGCGACGGCAAGATTTTCGTCAGCGAGCTGGAACAGGCCATCCGCATTCGCACGCAGGAGGTCGACGTCGATGCGCTTTGATGGAAGGGCCCTGAAGGGCCGCGTGACACTAGCCCTGCTGGCCACGGCCGCCGCGACACCCGCGTGGGCACAGACAGCCGCCCCCACGCATATCGACAGCGGCGACACCGCGTGGATGCTCACGGCCACCGCCCTGGTGCTGTTGATGACCATCCCGGGCCTGGCCCTGTTCTACGGCGGCATGGTGCGTTCCAAGAATCTGCTGTCGATCCTGATGCAGTGTTTTGCCATCACCGCCGTGGTGTCGGTGTTGTGGATGCTCTATGGCTATTCACTCGCCTTCAGCACGAAAGGCATGCAGGCGGGCGTCACCAACCTGCATTCCTTTATCGGCGGGCTGGACCGCGTGTTCCTCGCCGGGCTCAAACCGGATTCGCGCTACCAGACGGTGCCGGAAAGCGTGTACGTCATGTTCCAGATGACCTTCGCCATCATCACGCCGGCCCTGATCATCGGTGCCTTTGCCGAACGCATGAAGTTCAGTGCACTGCTGTGGTTCAGCGGACTCTGGCTCACCATCGTCTATCTGCCGGTGGCGCATATGGTGTGGAGCGGACCCGGCTCGCTGCTGGGCGACCTGGGCGTGCTCGACTTTGCCGGTGGCACCGTGGTGCATATCAACGCAGGCATCGCCGGCCTGGTTGCTTGCCTGGTGATCGGCAAGCGTCGTGGCTACCCGACGGTGCCGATGCCACCGCATAACCTCGGCTACACCGTGATGGGTGCAAGCCTGCTATGGCTGGGCTGGTTCGGTTTCAACGCCGGCTCGGCGGTGGCCGCCAACGGCAGCGCCGGCATGGCCATGCTGGTCACCCAGATCGCCACCGCCGCCGCCGCGCTCGGTTGGCTGGGAGCAGAATGGATCCTGCATGGGCGTCCCAGCGTGCTGGGTATCGTCTCGGGCGCCGTCGCGGGCCTGGTCGCCGTCACCCCGGCTGCCGGCACCGCCGGTCCGGGCGGCGCGCTGGTGCTGGGCCTGCTTGCCGGCGTCATCTGCTTCTTCAGCGCCACGCGTCTCAAGCACAAGCTCCGCTATGACGACTCGCTCGATGTGTTCGGCGTGCACGCCGTAGCCGGCATCGTCGGCGCCCTGCTCACCGGCCCGCTGGCGTCGCCCAAGCTCGGCGGTTTCGGCACGGTGGAATCGCTGTGGGGGCAGCT
>DASXND010000475.1:0-2854 GCA_036495265.1 Dyella sp. | reverse complement strand
CACGCGCGCACTCAGTCCCGAGGGGCTGAGCAGGACCTGATCCTTGACGCACACCGCACCGGACAACACGGTGCCGGTCACCACCACGCCGATCCCGGCCAGGATGAAGACGCGATCGACCGCAAGTCGGAAGCGACCGTCGTCGGCGCGCTCACCCAGCCTGCGCGCTTCGGCGGCGAGTCGTTCGCGCAGGGCCTCGATGCCCTGACCGGTGGCCGAGGAGACCGGCAGGATATCCACGCCCTCGAGCGTCGTGCCGGCGATCGCTTGGCGGATCTGCGCGCTCACTTCGAGCAGCCGTTCTGGCGTCGCCAGGTCGGCCTTGGTAAGTGCGATCAGGCCACGCCCGATCTGCAGCAGATCCAGGATCGCCAGATGCTCCAGGGTCTGCGGCATCACCCCGTCGTCCGCCGCCACCACCAGCAGGGCGATGTCGATGCCGCTGGCGCCGGCGACCATGGTGTGCACAAAACGCTCATGACCGGGCACGTCGATGAAGCCGAGGATGAGGCCGTCTTGCAACGGCAAGTAGGCGAAGCCCAGATCGATGGTGATGCCGCGGGCTTTTTCCTCTTTCAACCGATCGCCGTCGACGCCGGTCAAGGCCCTGACCAGTGCCGTCTTGCCATGGTCGATATGGCCGGCGGTGCCGACGATCATGGTGCGTGCGCGGCCAGGCCGTTGGTGTCGAGCTCGGCCAGTGCCGCCAGAAACAGCGCTTCATCCGCCTCGACCAGGCAACGCATATCCAGGTATAGCGCGCCATCGGCAACCCGGCCGATGATCGGACGCGGCAACCTGCGCAGCGCCGCGGCCAGCCACTCCAGCCCGCTCTGGCTGCCGCGCGCGCGGATCAGCAGCGCGGCGCTGACGAGGGTATCCAGTGGCAACGCGCCGGAGCCGACCTGGCTGAGGCACTCACCGACTTCAACCGCAAAGGATTCGCCGAGCCGCCTGGCCACGGTCGGCTGCAGGCGCTGCGCCTGAGCTTCGATCTCAGCCCTGCCCCGGACCAGGAAGCGCAAGGTGGGCAACCTTTCGGCAAGACGATCGGGATCACGGTACAGCTTTAACGTGGCCTCGATCGCCGCCAGGCGAAGCTTGTCCACACGCAGCGCGCGCTTCAGTGGATTGCGATTGATCTGCTGGATCAGCGCGCGGTCCCCGACGACGAAGCCGGCCTGCGGGCCGCCCAGCAGCTTGTCGCCCGAAAACGTGACCAGCCGTGCGCCCTCGGCCACGGCTTCGCGCACGGTGGGTTCCCTGGCGAGCCCGTAGCGGGACAGATCGACGAGGCTGCCGGAGCCCAGATCGTTCAACAGCGGCACACCGGCGGCATCGGCGATCGCGGCCAGCTCGCGCGCGTTCACGTCCGCGGTGAAACCCTGGATACGGTAGTTCGAGGTATGCACCTTGAGCACGAGACCGGTGCTTTGATTGAGCGCATCCCGGTAATCGGCGGCATGGGTTCGGTTGGTGGTGCCTACTTCGACCATGCGTACCCCGGCCCGCGCCATGATGTCGGGCATGCGGAAGGCGCCGCCGATCTCGATCAGCTCGCCGCGCGACACCACCGCCTCGCGCCCGAGCGCGAACGTATTGAGGCAAAGCAACACGGCTGCGGCGTTGTTGTTCACCACGGTGGCGTCTTCCGCACCGCTCAATTCGCAAAGCAGAGAGCGCAGGTGATCGTCGCGTTCTCCGCGCGCGCCGCCGTCCAGATCGTATTCAAGAGCCACCGCGTGGCGCATCGCTGCCACGGCCGCATCGACCGCCGCTTCGGCCAGCACCGCGCGACCGAGATTGGTGTGCAGCACGACGCCGGTGAGATTGAACAGCGGGCGCAGACCCGGTGGGTGTGCTTCCAGCAGACTCTGCGCTCGCTGCGCCAGTTCGATTGCGCTGGGCGCCGCGGCGGGGGCGGCGCGCAAGGCCTCGCGCGCTTCGTCGAGGGCCTGGCGAATCGCCTCGGTGGTGGGGACACGCCCGTGGCGTTCCTGCAGCCATGCCGCTTCGGCCGTCGCCAGCACGGTGGCAACCGCAGGAAGGCGGCGCAGGGAGGTGACCTCGGGCTTGGTCATGGCTCATCCAGTGACATCGCCGACACCCAAGTGCGGATGCGAGCGCGCGGCGACGAAGACTCGGTAGCCCCTATGCTGGGGTGCGGACTGATGCCGGGTCAAGGCGAACTGGCGTACCGAATGCCGACTTGCCATGGGTTTTCGCGTGCACATCAGCATCACACGGCCTTGGCATAGCATGCTCGGCGCTAGGCCGCACTCGCACCTGCTCGAAAGTCTTGCCCCTCCGCAGCGCAACTGGCCTGCGGCATACGGTTGGCAATGTCGTGCCCTGTAGGGCCGTGATGTCCCATACCGTTCAAGGGGAGATCGATGGCCGTCGCCCTACAAAGAGCACGCACGGTGCGCTTGTCAGTATTCCTTCTGCTGGCGGTCGCCGGCTTGTTCTATGTGAAGTGGTATCCGTATTACGGACGCGCCTTCGTCGCCGCGGCCAACCACTCCATCGGTCATTCGATCTTGATGGGTGATGAGGCGAGCGCGCCGGCGCCGTCCTGGAGCGCAGCGCTCGGTTACGCGCTGGCCTACGGCAAGGCGATCTGGCAGGCGATGCTGCTGGGCTTGTTGCTGGGCTCGGGCATCCAGGCCTTGCTGCCGGTGAACTGGGTGCAACGGGTGCTGGGCAGTCGCGGTTTCGGTGGCGTACTGGCCGGCGGCCTGCTGGCGGTGCCGGGCATGATGTGTACGTGCTGCGCGGCGCCGGTGGTGGTGGGCTTGCGCAAACACCAGGCGGCGCCCGGAGCGGCGATGGCGTTCTGGCTTGGCAACACCGT
>DASXND010000474.1:0-4927 GCA_036495265.1 Dyella sp. | reverse complement strand
CAATACGCTTACCGTCATCGCCATCGCCGCCGTGATCCTGCACCTCGACTGGCGCCTCGCCCTGCTGGCGCTGGCGATTCTCCCGATCTTCATTCTTCCCACCCGCAAGGTCGGGCAGGCGCGCGGCCGTATCGCCAGCCGCACGCAGGAGCAGATCGCGGAATTCAACTCCTACGTGCAGGAGCGCCTGTCGATAGGCGGCTTTCTGTTGATGCGCCTGTTTGGCACCCAGCAGGTCGAACGCCAGCGATTCCAGCAGAATGCCGGCGCTATTCGCGACCTGGTGATCGAGCAGAACTCGCTGGGCCGCTGGTTTCTGATGTTCATCACGTCGTTCGCCAGTGTCGGGCCAGCGCTGATCTTTCTGGTGGGTGGCTGGGAAGCCATTGCCGGCACGGTTACCACCGGCACCATCGTGGCGTTTGTCACGTATCTTGGCCGTCTCTACGCGCCGGCATCGGCGCTGGTCAATGCGCAGGTCGACCTGATCAGTGCCACGGCCTTGTTCCGCAGGATCTTCGAATACCTGGATCTGCCGATCGAAGTGGATGATGCGGCGTCGCCCACCTCTATCAGCCAGCCACGCGGAGCGCTTTCCTTCAAGAACGTGTCGCTGGCCTATGACCTGCCTGGCGGTCGCCTGGTCCTGGACGATGTTTCGTTCGAGGTGCCACCCGGCAAGATGGTGGCACTGGTCGGCCCGAGCGGCGCGGGCAAGACCAGCATTACTTATCTTGCCACCCGTCTCTACGATCCCACGGCCGGCAGCGTCTGCTTCGACGACGTCGACCTGCGCTCGATCGGTTTCGGGACGTTGGCGCGATTGACGGCAAGCGTTACCCAGGAGGCCATCTTCTTCAACGCCACGGTGAAGGACAGCCTGCTCTACGCCAAGCCCGATGCCAGCGACGAGGAGATCGAACGGGCCTGCCGCCTGGCCCAAGTGCACGATGTGATCGCACCCTTGCCCAATGGCTTGATGACCGTGATTGGCGAGAAGGGCTACAAGCTATCGGGTGGTGAAAGGCAACGGCTGGCCTTGGCGCGCATTGCCCTGCGGGATCCCAAGCTGATCATTCTGGACGAGGCCACCTCGTCGCTGGATTCGCAGTCCGAGGCACAGATCAGCGAGGCGCTCAAGACCCTGCTGGCAGGGCGCAGCAGTCTGGTTATCGCCCATCGGCTCAGCACGGTCATTCGCGCCGACCTGATCCTCGTGCTCAACCAAGGACGCATCGTCGACCGCGGTACGCACGCGGAATTGCTGTCCCGCCAAGGCCTGTACGCCACCCTGTATCGGGAGCAGTTCCTGGCCCATCAGTCATAGGCAGCGGACGGCCATCGGGCAGCCCAACTGCGCTAGAGTGGCGCCGGTTCTGACGCGAGGGTCGTCTCATGGTTGGTTTCCTGCTGTGGTTGTTGCTGCTGGTGTTCTGCTGGCCGCTGGCACTGCTGGCCATCGTGCTGTACCCGATCGTGTGGCTGCTGACCTTGCCACTGCGCCTGGTGGGCATCACGGTGAGCGCGGTGTTCGCCTTCCTCGGTGCGCTGCTGATGCTGCCGGCGCGCGTGCTGAGTGGTAAACCCTTAGCCTGATGGGCGCGGATAAACCGCACGCGCCATCCTGCGAGCGCAACCGAGACCCGATTCTCGACGTGTTGCGCGTCCATTTCGCCGATCGCCAGAACGTGCTGGAGATCGGCAGTGGCACCGGGCAACACGCCGTGCATTTCGCTGCAGCGTTGCCGCAACTGCTTTGGCAATGTACGGATCGGGTGGAGAACCTGCCCGGCATCCACCTTTGGCTAGACGAAGCCAGGCTATTAAACACGCCAGCGCCCATTGAACTGGACGTCAGTGGCACCTGGCCGACCCAGCGTTATGACGCCGTGTTCAGCGCCAACACGCTGCACATCATGGGTTGGGATGAAGTGGAGCGACTGTTCGATCATCTGGCCGATATCACGACGGGTGATGCGAAGCTGATCGTCTACGGACCGTTCAACTACGGTGGGCAGTACACCAGCGAGAGCAATGCCGCGTTCGACCAGTGGTTGCAGGCGCGCGGCGCGCACATGCGCATCCGCGATGCCGAAGCGGTGGATGCGCTGGCCGATGCCGCCGGCTTCAAGCTGGTGGACGACATCGCCATGCCGGCCAATAACCGCTGCCGCGTGTGGCAGCGGCAGGTGCTGGTCGAATCATAGGGATAACCAGCACAAGCCTTCGCCCGTCATCCCCGCAAACGCTGGAATGACGGTGTAGCGGCATGTGGGCTGCTTGGCCCGGGCGTTTCACGCGCGAATCATTGGATTTCCGACCGTTTACGCGTCACGATGCGCCCAATGGCGGTTTGCCCGCCACACCACGACCGACGATGCGACCTTACGTGCAAGCGATCGACACGCTCACCCCCTGCCCCTGCGGCAATACGGCCGGCTATGCCCGGTGCTGCGGCCTCCTGCATGAGGGTGGCCACGCCTTCACCGCCGAGCAACTGATGCGTTCGCGTTACAGCGCCTATGTACTCAAGCGCGAGGATTACCTGCTCGCCACCTGGCACGCCAGCACGCGCCCGGCCACCTTGAAACTCAGCGCGCAGCAGCCCGCGCCGAGCTGGCTCGGACTCACCGTGAAGCGCCATGAAAGTGCCAACGATGAAGCCACGGTGGAGTTCATCGCACGCCTGCGTTACGGCGGCGGCAAGGCACAGCGCATGCATGAGGTCAGCCGCTTCGTGCGCGAACACGGCCTGTGGTTCTACGTCGACGGCGAATTTCCGGAAGCGAAGTCTGGCGAGGATTGACCACCCCGACAGCACTGTAGGACCGCACCCTGTGCGCGTTTCAGCCTCGCGCCACCAACGGTATTGCCGTCTCACCCTCCGGGCGACCAAAAGGCCCGAAGCGGCGTTCGACCACCACGCCGCGCCCGTCGTAACCGATAGCCACCACCGTGCTGGCACGGGTTCCGTAATGCTCGCCGCGAATGAAGGCGGACGACAACCAGCGCTCGCGCTCCAGTCCCACGCCCGTATCCGGCAGCTCGTCGTCTGGATAGACATGCGGATCGGCCAGGGCTGCGAATAGCGGCGCGAACTCGTCATCCTCCCCGGCATCGAGCCATGCCTGCAAATGCCCCATCAGTGCGCGGGTCTTCGGCCACGGGGTATTGAAGTCGGCATTGGACAGGCCGTGGATGCCGGGCGTGATCGCCTGTGCGCGTGGGTCCGGCCGGTTGCCCAGGTAGAACGCATGCTCGGTATCGAAGGTCAGTAGGTTGAAGGGGCGGTAGTCCGCCGCCGTCTCCAGCAGGTCGTCAGCATGCCTCACGGCATCGGCGCTGCCTGAGAGATAGTCCAGCGCCAGCAGGCCACGTGATCGCCCGTGCTGCGGATCGCGCGGATCGCGCACGTTGGTGACCACGCTGCAGGATCCCGCGTCGGTCACGCCCAGCCAGGTGCCACCGGCCTCCAGATCCTTGCCCGCGATGATGGGCGGTTGCTCCCAGCGCGCCAGCGGCAGGCTGGGGCGCGCATGAAACTCGTCGCGATTGCCGGCCAGCAGCAGGCGCCAGCGCGGATGGACCTTCCAAGCCAGCGCGATCAGGCACATGTCGTGGCTCCCGGCGTCATCCGGGCATTGTGGGCGAGCGCGCATGGCGGCACCAGCGCCAAAAAAAACGGCGCGCCGATTGCTCGGCGCGCCGCCCTGGTTTCCCCCGTCGACTCTGGCGCCTGGCCTGGCGACGTTCCGGGCAAACAATGAGCCCTGGGCTAACCCAGGGCGCTGATCCGGAGTATAGAACCGGCGAACGTCCGCGCGCCTGTGCCTGTTCAGGCAGCCGCGCGCAGCCGTACAGCTGACGCCCAGCGCGCGGCCACCTTGGGCGAGGTGATGCACACCGCCTCGTCGGTACGGGTGGTGACGGCGCGCTCGAGCAGCTGGATATCGGCCTCGTGCTGGCGGGCCACATGCGGATCTTCGAAGAAAATCGCGCGCTGGCAGCGCCCTTCCAGCACCAGGTCGGCGATCTGCGCGTCGCCGCCCAGGGGACCGCTCTGGTAGCGCTGCACCCAAGCCGAGTCCTTGGGCCAGCCACGGCTCCAGGCCAGCTCGTTCAGCCGCTGGCCGGTGGTGCCGGTGCCGACGCGATGGGCAAAGCGGGAGAGCACGTCGAAATGCGCGTCGGCATAGGCGAGCATCTGCGGCTTCATGGCATCGTGTGCGATCAGGGCGGCGGTTTGGGACTCGAGCGCGTAAAACGCATCCGCTCCCGAATCAGGCGCCCACCCGGCATGGAGTCGCTCGAACTCGATCCAGTCGCGCGCGGACGCCACGGTGGAGATAAACGGCTTGCCGTGGATCACGCACTGCCGCTTCAGCGCCACCGCTTCCGGGAAGATCGATGAGGGATCGACCGGATCGATCAGGTAGATCGCGCCATCCAGCACGCGGTCGTCGCCCAAGCCGACCACTTCGGCCACCAGCTTCATCAGGCCGCCTTCGCGTCCGTACGGATAGCGACGCAGTGGTGCGTAGCCGTCCAGATGCCCCGAACGCAGGATGGCCTCGTAGGTACGCCCTACTGCGTGCAGCCCGAGTCCCAGTTCACGGATGCCGGCTTCACTGGCCCGCAGCCAGCGGAACAATGCCGCATCGGCATGGGCGTGATGAAGTTGGTTGGCGGCGAGACCAAGACGCATGGGGTTTCGTTCCGATAAGGGGGCAGCCATCGCGCCTGGCGTCGGACAGCATGGCTCGTTAGCTTAGCCTCCTCTCCCCTTTGGGGAGAGGATTGAGGTGAGGGGTGGGTGCTCGCGGAATAGATGATTCGGAGCGCGCTTCGATCCGACGCATTCGCGACCGTGTCCCCTCACCCTACCCTCTCTCCCACAGGGACTACCTCCGGGTCGCCCGGAGGGGAG
>DASXND010000473.1:0-4375 GCA_036495265.1 Dyella sp. | reverse complement strand
CCTCAGCGCGGATGCGCCCTCGCCACCATCAACCGGCGCTGCCGCGCCGGCACCTGCAACAACACCGGCAACCATGGCGAGAACGGCTGGGGCACGATGCCCAGCGCAGCGTAGCCGTCCACCTTGCCCACGGAATCCGTGCGCAGCGAACGGAAGTTGTCGAGCGAGAACGGCTTGCCGGGCAGCAACTCGGCGAACTGCGCCTGCAGCCGTCCAAGGCTATCGGGCAAGGCGACGATCGGAGTTCGCAGGCCGGCCGTATCGCGGATATTGCGCACGATCTCTCCCAGCGTCAGCACTTCGGGCCCGTACAGCTCGAAGCTGCGATCGAGACTGAGTTTGTCGTCGGCCACGCAGCGCGCGAAGGCCTCGGCGACGTCGCCCACCCAGGTGGGTGCCATGCGCGATGCGGCGCGCGCCAGTGGCAGCGCGGGCATCTGGTGTAGCAGTTTGGCGAAGCGGGTGACCAGGCCATCGCCGACGCCAAACATCACGCTGGGCTGGTAAATGGTCCAGTCGAGCGATGAGTTGCGTACCTGGGTTTCGGCTTCGCCCTTGGTCTTGAGGTATTGCGACAGGCCCTGGCCCGCCTTGAGTGCGCTCATATGGTGCAGGCGCGATACGCCGGCCGACTGGCAGGCGGCAATCACGCGCTGGGTCAGGTCGACATGCGCGCGGCGGAAATCATGCCGGCCGCTGGTATTGAGAATGCCGACCAGATTGATCACGGCATCGGCGCCTTCGAACTGCCGCCGCAAGGCATTGCCGTCGTAAATGTCGGTACTGCGAACATGCACGCCGGGCAATACGCTCATTTCGCGCCGCTGTTCCCGGTTGCGCGAGAGCAGCAGGATGCGATGACCGTCGGCGGCCAGGCGAGGTAGTAGATGGCTGCCGACGAAGCCGGTGCCACCGAGTACCACCAATCGCTGTTCTTTTTTGGTCACTATCAATCTCCGCCTTAATGGGTGCCGCTCGATGTCCGGGCCGGCGCTGGGTTGCTCGCGCTGGCGGCGGGCGCAATCGTCGTGCCCGCTTCGACAGGAGCAGGTGCCACGACCGCGGGGCAGGTCACCAGCTTACGCTGAGTGTGGCCGTCTGGAAGGCGATACGCCTGGCCAATAGGTGTCAGGCGCTCGCTCAGTGCCACGGCCTTGCCATGCTGACGCCAGTCGTAGATTACGCTGAACGCCATGACGCGGGCGACGTACTCGCGGGTCTCCTTGTAAGGAATGGTGGCGACGAACAGGTCGGGGGCCAGCGTACCGCGGGCGTCGAGCCATTGATCGACCTTGCCGGGACCGGCGTTATACGCGGCGCTTGCAAGCCAGGGCGCGCCATTGAAGCGTTGTGCCATTTGCGCGAGATAGCGCGTGCCCAGCGCGATGTTGGTGGCGGGGTCGTACAGGGAGTCGTCGCCGCCCCAGTCGAGGCCATTGCGCTTGGCGACCAAGACAGCCGTGCTCGGCAGCAGCTGCATCAGGCCGCGTGCATCGGCACCGGAGCGGGCATCCGGCATCCAGGCGCTTTCCGCACGCAGAATGGCGTACGCCCACGACGGATCGATGCCGGCTTCCTCGGCCTGGTGCACCAGGCCATCCTTGCTGACGAGCGGGAAGCGCTGCTCGTAGTAGCGCAGCAGGTCGGCATTGTTGAAGCCGAATACGGCGCGGTCGTACCAGCCGCGTCGGTAGGCCAGATCCGTCGCCAGCTTCACGGTCTCCACGTCAGCGCCGCTCAGTGCCTGGTCCCATTCGCGCCGGGCCAGGCGGGGCAGGTCGACGGCGAACAGCTCGAACGCGCGCAACAGCCCACGGTTGGCGAGTAGTGCCTGTTCGCGCTGCGGATCGCCATTGAGTTGCGCCTGGCAGATCGCATAGGGCGAATCCATGTGATCGGCGGCGAGGAAGCCGAAGAAGGTCGGTTCCCGCGCTAGCGAGGTGAGTATGCCTTGGGCCTCCGCGGCGCGGCCGAGTTCGCGCAGTGCACGCGCGCGGAACCAGCGCCATTCGCCATCTTGCTGCTGCGTGGATGGCATGGCGTCGACGGCAGCGAGTACAGCGTTCCAGTCCTGTAGTGCGAGCGCCGCGCGCACGCGCCACTCGCGACTGACGTCGGTCTGTACCGAAGCGGGCAGCGCCGACAGGCGCGCGATGGCACTCGCGTCGAAGTCGGTGGCATGGAACAGGGCGATGGCGTACAGCACGCGATCGCGCTGCTCGGGCGTGAAGGTGAAATGCCCCTGCAGTTTCTGCCAGCCGGCGTCGGCCGCGATGGATTGCTTCCGCGCGAGCCGTTCCAGCGCGAGCATGGCGGCTTGGCGACCGCGCGGGGTATCCGGCCATTGCGCGGCAGCCGTCACCGCAGCGGCGGGATCGCGCAAGGCCATGGCGATGCGCTGGGCGGCTTCCACGTCCTCGGCCGGCAACCATCCGGCGATCGCGCTGATGGCGCCGCCCTGGTTGGCGTCGGCGGCGCGATCGATGCGCGACCACACGCGATCCGTCGTCAGCAGGCCCTGATCATGCGCGGCATTGAGCACCGGATCGCACGCGGCTGGCAGTTTGGGCTTGGCCCACAGCGTGGAAACATCGCGATCGAAATCGAGTCGTGCACCCGTGGCCAACTGCGCCTGCAGCGCGTAGCAGGTGAGCGTGTCGTTGATGCCGGGCTGATACAGCGCGAGGTAGTTGTCCCAGTCCTGGCGTCGCGCCAGTTCGAGCAGAAAGTCGCGGCGCAGGTCGCTGGCCGGAATCAGGCCGGGATTGCGCTTGAGATAGTCCTCGACCCGCGCGCGATCCACCTGCCTGATGTCGTGCGTGAGCGCGGCGGCTTCCAGGTAGGGGTAGAGCGGATAGTCCTGCAGTCCGCTCGCCAGGCTGCGCCAGCCGTCGCCACCTTGCTGCGCGGCGGTATAGGCTTGCCTGAAGGCGGCGCGCTGTGCATCGGTGGGTTCAGCTGCGCTGGCGGCGCTGGCCAGCAGCAGGCCTGCCATCACCATGAGCAGAGGTCGGGCGAAACGCCGCAGAGCTGCGCTGACGGACATGAAAACTCCTTTCTTGCTGATCTTTTGCCGATCTTGGCGCAGTGTACTTCGCGTTTTCGCGGGCGCGGCGCGCTGCGTGGGCCGGGCAGGATGGCCAATGGCCGCTGAGCGTGGCGTGAAACACCGCCGCCGTACCAAACTGGAACGGGCTCGCAGGCCTTGGCGGACCAAGCCGGCAACGAGCATGGCGGCGGGAGCGGCCTGTTAGAATGCTGCGCCCACGAGGGGTCCATCCACAGGAAGCGCATGTCGTCATCGCCCTCGCCGTCGTCCCGCGTAGCACCGCTTGCGTGGCTGGTCCTCGTCGTCGCCGCGCTGTCCGGTGCACTTTGGTGGTGGATGATCGGCCGGCCCGTGCCCTTGCCTGATGCGCCCACGTCGCGCATCGCCTGCGTATCGTATGCACCGTTCCGCAGGGCGGGCGAGACGCCGCTCGATCTCCACGCCTACGTTAGTCCCGCACAGATCGATGCCGACCTGCGTGCGTTGTCGCAGCGTTTCGATTGCGTGCGCACGTATTCGCAGGCCTTTGGCCTCAACGCCGTGCCGGAGATCGCCGAGCGCTATGGCATGAAGGTGCTGATGGGCATCTGGCTGGGCCGCGACCTGGCATCGAACGAGCGTGAAGTAAGCATGGGCATCGCCACCGCGACGGCGCACCCCGGTGTGTTGCGCGGCGTGATCGTGGGTAACGAGGTGCTGCTGCGTGGCGAGCTGTCGTCGAAGGCGCTGGCGGCCTATGTGAATCGGGTGCGCGCAGGCACGCATGACACCCACGTGCCGGTGACCTATGCCGATGTGTGGGAGTTCTGGCTGCGCTACCCGGAGATGGCGGATGCGGTGGACTACATCACCATCCATATCCTGCCGTATTGGGAAGACCAGCCGGTCGAGCCCAAGGACGCGCTGGCGCATGTGGCCGAGGTCTACGCCAAGGTGAAGAACCGTTTCCCGGGCCGCTCCGTCATGATCGGCGAGACGGGCTGGCCCAGTCAGGGCAAGCAGCGTCACGGCGCCGCCGCCAGTCTGGTCAATGAGGCGCGTTACATGCGCGAGTTCCTCCGTTACGCCGGCACCGTCGACATGCCTTACAACGTCATCGAGGCGTTCGACCAGCCGTGGAAACGCGAGCAGGAAGGCACGGTCGGCGGCTATTGGGGCATCTTCGATGACCAGGCGCGGCCCAAGTTTTCCATGCAGGGTCCGGTCGTCGAGGAGCCACGCTGGTATCTGGGCCTGGCAGCCGGCGCCGCGGGCCTGGTGCTGTTCCTGCTGGCGGCGCCGTGGCGTCGCCACTGGCGTGGCAGCAAGGGTTGGCTGGCGCTGGCT
>DASXND010000472.1:0-3262 GCA_036495265.1 Dyella sp. | reverse complement strand
AGCATCACGCTCACCGGCCCGTTTTCGCCGGAACGGCCAAGCACGCTCACGCGGGTATCGTTGATGGCGAGCAACTTGTCGCCCTGCTGCAGGCGCACGCTGATGGCGAAGTCGACGCCGTCCTTCAGGTCGGCCGGGTCGTAGCTGATCAGGAAATCCACTGGCGAGGCCGTCACCGGCTGCACGCGCTCCTCGGCGATGGTACGCGCGGCGACATCCTGCCGGCTCACATCCGCCAGCGTCACCTGCAGATAGGCATCGGCGGGCACGGACTGCGGCAAGTGGTAACGGATATCACCCGTGATCGATTTCATCAGGGCCTGATGCACGGGCGGCGCATCGCTCTTGCCGTGATGCGAAAACATGGAGCAACCCGCCAGCGCGAAAGCGGCAACGGCGAGCAGCGAAAAACGGGACAGCATGCGGATCTCCTGTGGGGAGCCTTATCAAAGGCTCCCGCGATGCTAACAGGGCGATCCGTAAACCCGCGTCAGGCGCAGCCTTTGCCGGCGAAACCACCGACCACGCCCTTGCTGGCGTAGGCCACGGCGTCATGAGGATGCAGGCTTTCCTGATGCTCGACGCGAATGTGGAAGTCACTGAGGTTCGCGTCGGCATCGAGGGCCTTCTGGATGCGGCGTGCCGCGTCTTCGCAGAACATCAGGTTGCTGCCATTGGCTAGCGCAAAGGCCTGCTCATCCTCGCGCTTCACCGCGGTTTGCACCGGCGTACCCAAGGCCCGTTCGGTCTGATCGATCAGGCTGATCATGTCGAAGCGGGCATCCCTGGCGATACGTACGCGCAAGCGCGCCACGCTGCGCTGCGCATGCGGCGTGGCCACGATGCCCTTCTCGCTGCCGAGCCAGGCAAAGACGGCGGCGTGATCCACCGGTGCGGACGGGTTGAAGTCCTTGGCGAACTGGTCCTGGATCAGCTGGCGCGATAGCGCGGCCGAGGCCGGGCAGGTGGAGGAGTAAACCACCTCGGTGCCGAATTCGAGCAGGAATTGGTCGCCGACCAGGCTGGCTTCAATGCATACCGGATACGCGCGCCAGCCACTGTTGGCGCTACGCAAGGCCGGGCGACGCACCAGATGCTCGAAGCGGATGCTCAGGCAGGCGCGGTCGGAAAGATCCTTGTGCGACTCAAGAAAGGAGCGCAGCAGGTCGTGCAGCGAATGGGCACTCAGTGTTTGCGTGCTCAGCGCCTGTTCCACCAGCAGATAGAGGCGCGACATGTGAATGCCGCGCTTGTCCGGCCGCTTGAGATTGACGAAGGCGCCAACTCTCGCACTGGCGCGTTGCGCATCGCCGTCACCGGCATCGAACCGTACCGGCACCTCGATGCCGTTCATGCCGACCCAATCCAGTGCCCCGGCCAAATGCGGCTGGGCATGGACTGCTACATCGGGCAGCAAACGGGCAGTGTTTTCGTCGGTATACATGGGCGAATCCTGTAGTCCAGCCGTAGTCCAGCGTGTCATCCAGCGGGCGGTCATACCGCCGCAAACGACACCGATCTTGGGGCAGAACAGCGGCCTCGCAATAGTGGCATGGGGGAAACGCTGCGTCCCGGCGCGGGCCAGGTGGGGAGTGTGAACAGGACCTAGCTGACCTGCCGACGCCAGGCCCGCGCCGCCTGCCAGGCCTGCCAGGTCACGCCCGGCCCCTGGCGACCCTGCCCCTGGCGCAGCACATCCAGTGGAGCGGCCGCCTTGCGTGCCCGTGCCACCAAGGCGCTGCCATGTCGCGATTCCAGCCCTCGGAATGCGCTAAGCGGCCCTGCCAGACGCTCGGATTCCCGCCAGGCGGCGTGCAGATCGTCGAGCTGGGCACGGATAGCGTCCTCGCGCGCGGCACTAGCCGAGCGCAGCTGGTTGCGACTCAGCCCATAGCGGGCCAATCGCGCCATCGGCAGGGCCAGGCGGTCGCGTTCGGCGTCCTCTTCCAGCCGCAGCAGGGAAAACCGCAAGTGCGACAGCGTCGCGACGCGGGCGGCCCGTGCCGAAGACGCCTGTTCGCCAAACCACCATGCGGTTTCCAGTTCCGCCAGCGCGCCGTGCAAGAGCGAGCCGGCCGCCAGCTGGGCGGGGAAATCCGCCGCCGTGCCCTCTTCCAGCTGGGCCATGGCGGCCAGCACGGGCGCCACCCAGCGCTCGCTCGGCAAGGCATGCGCGCGTTCGTCGTCGAACAGCACCTGGGTCAACGGATGGCGGCCGCCGCTCGCGGCTGCACCCGAAAGCTCTTCGGCCCACCAGTTCAACTTGCCGGCAGCCACCTGCGGCTCACGAATGCCGTATGCCGCCGCCAGCAGCTCCTGCTCGAGCGCGGCCAGCGCGATATGACCGGGATACGACGCTTGATTCACGAAGGCCAGCGCGATGCGTTGTTGCGGCTGCACCGCGAGCCATTTGTCGATATAGCTCTGCAGCGCGGTCTCGCTCATGCCGTCACCTGTTGGCGACGCAGGAGTGCGGTGAGTTCGGCGGGATGCTCGAGCACCAGGTCGGCATTCCACTGCTGCGGATCGCCGCCATCCAGATAGCCCCAGCGAACGGCCACCGTATACAGGCCAGCGGCATCGCCCGCGAGCACGTCGCGGTGATCGTCACCCACGAACAGGCAACGCGACGGATCGAGCCCGGCGCGTTCGCAGGCCAGCAGCACCGGTGCCGGGTCGGGTTTCTTCACCGGCAAGGTGTCGCCCGAAACCACGGCGGCCGCGCGCGCGGCCCAGCCGATACGCTCTACCAGGCCGTCAGTCAGAAATCCTGGCTTGTTGGTAACGATGCCCCAGGCCAACCCTTGTGCCTCGATGACCGCGAGCAGTTCGTCCACGCCGTCGAACGGGCGCGTCTGGTCTGCCATCATCGCCTCGTAGAGCTCCAGATAGCGCGGCACCAGGGTCAGCAGGTCCGCCTCGTCGAGATCAGGAAAGGCACAGCGCAGGATCGAACGCGTGCCGCGCGATACCACCTCACGCACCGTTTCGAAGGGCGGCACGGCGACGTCCATTTCCTCGCACTGGACCTTCAACGCGGCATGCAGATCGACGGCGCTGTCGAGCAAGGTGCCATCGAGATCGAACAGCACACCCTGGATGTTCTGGGGAAAAGACTTCATGCCGGCTTTTTTGCGCTGATCAGGTAATTCACCGCGGTCATGCGGCTCAACCAGGCCTTGCGATTGATCGGGTTGTAGCCAAGGCCGGAAACGTCGTCCAGCTCCAGCCCGGCGTGGCGCATCAGGCGGCCAAGCTCCGA
>DASXND010000471.1:0-4811 GCA_036495265.1 Dyella sp. | reverse complement strand
TTGTTGCCCACCAGGGTCGAACCATCCGCCCCGGCCTGAGCACCATGGCCGACCACGGTATCCCTGGCATCGTTGGCATGACTGTTGATGCCGATAGCCAAGCCATCGCCGGTCCCCGCAGGTAACTGGGTGCTGTCGCTTTGAATGTCGATACGACGAATCACTCCGGTCAGGCTACCGTCGAGCGCGCTCAGGGCACTCCCTATGTCGTTGTACACGCTGCCCTGGATATAGAACGCCGGGGCATTGAAGCCGGACGCGCCAAAGCTGGCGCCGCCGCCTAGCAGCATGGCCGCGCGATTACCGAAGGCATAGAGCTGACCGCCGTTGATCGCTTCGAGACTGCCCGCGTCGATGGCGCCGGCCGCGACATTGGCCAGCATGGTGCCGCCGTTGCCGGCGAAGCTGACCCGGTTGCGGCTCACATCGGCGTAGCTCACCGCGTTTAGGTCGGCGAGCGCACCGTTCACGTCAGCGACCGCAGCGTCGAGCTGGGCCAGATTCACCGCATCGGTGGCTTCAGTGCCGGCCGCCATATTGGTGATCTGGCGTTCGGAGCCGACTGTACCCACCGAAACCGTATCGCTGCGAAGCGCGACGCTGCCATATCCCAGGGCGACGCTGCCCTCCCCAATGGCCTGCGCTCCACTGCCATAGGCCGTCCCCTGTGAGCCGGCCACTGCACCGTAACCACCCGCCGTAGCGAAATCGCCCGTCGTGTTCGCATGGCTGCCGAAGGCCGATGCACCGACACCAAATGCATTGGCATTCGCACCAACCGCCGTCGCGTTCGCATCGGCAGCGACGCTCTGGTAACCCAAGGCCGTGCCTTCTTCAGCAACGGCCATGCTACTGGCACCAAGCGCTGTGCTGCGTTCGCCGAACGCCGCGCTGGCGGTGCCGACCGCCGTGCTATCGGTTGCATCAGCGGTAGCATCACTGCCGATTGCGGTAGCACCGCGTGCATTCGCGCCCGCATCGGCACCCAAGGCCACGCCGTAGTCGCCCAGGGAGTGCGAGCCGGAGCCCAAGGCCACGCTCCATTGGCCGCCCGCATAGGCGTGCCCGCCGAGTGCGACGGCATAGTCAAA
The DNA here is from genome assembly GCA_036495265.1 of Dyella sp. GTDB lineage: Bacteria > Pseudomonadota > Gammaproteobacteria > Xanthomonadales > Rhodanobacteraceae > Dyella. The sequence goes on along the minus strand of DASXND010000471.1, from coordinate 3,720 downwards.
GGCCACCGCCGCATGCCCCGCTGCCAGACCACCATTGAAGACGAATGGGTCAACCCACGCTTCGCTCCCTCCGTCCGCCGCGATCTCCGCTGCAAGCGTCGGTGCCGCACCCAACACCAGAGCCAGCGCAGCCACTAGCGGCACGGCGCCTCCGATGGCGCGGCGTCCCTTCCTAGACACCCCGCCCTCTCGGGTCCTGGCAAGCTCGCCAGCCACGACGAGCAAACCCAAGGCTCTGTTCCATACTTTGCTGTAGATCCTGTTCATCGACGATCTCCTCCGATGGATGCTGCTGATCCCTGGGCGCCGTGACACGGGAACACCGTGACGAAACGACACGGGCAAGCACGTCCAATTTGCCGACGCGCGTTCCGCGGACGGCAGCCGAAGCTGCCGCGGCCATGACCTCCCGCGATGTCGTTCACTGCCCCTGCGCGGGCACCCTGCATGTGTCTTGCAAATGCACTGCCGGAATGCCGAACGAATGCTTCCGGCCGGCCATGTCAGGGGGCCGTATAGCTGCCCTGCACATTCACTCCCGCGTACGTCATCGCCCCAACCAGCTTCAGGTAGTAGATTCCCGCCGCCGGACGCGCGATCACCACGGACTCGTTATTGCCGACGTGCACGGACTGCGCGTCGAAATTTGCCGTGGTAGGCACCGCGCCCACCTTGACGTAGAGCGACACGTCACCGCTGCCGCCGAAGGTTCGCAGCACGAGGCTGCGCGCGCCGGCCGGCACGCTTAGCTGGTAGACCGCCTCGTCACCGGCCGCACCGGATTGACCGCCTAGCGTCACGCCGTTCTGGAGCACGATGGCGGTCGGGCCGCTCGGCTCTCCCGCGCCCGTGCCCGGACCCCACGCGGCGAACTGCTTCAGCAAGGTGGCATCGGCAAGGCAGGCGTTGAGACGGCTGGCCTGGGATTGGCTGATCAAACCACTCGACGCAAGTCGCGCTGCATACGTCAGCGCCGCCGAACGATAGCTGGCAAACGTCGTCGCCGCGGCCGCCTGCGCCTTGAGATTGGAAATCACATTGGCGCCCACGATCACGCCACCCGGCAACCAGGTCGGAATGCCGGTGTCGCACGTAAGCAGTGCTTGTGTGCCCTCGTTGAGCTTCCAGCCTTCGTCTTTAAAGAGTGCCGGCGTGAGATCGAGATCGATCTGGCCCACCAGGTCCGCATTGATCGCGTATTCCATCAGCGCGTTTGGCGTCAGGCGCGTGTCGTAATGCGAGAACGACGAGCCCTGTGCCAGGGTGGTCGGGGCGTACAACAGCACGTTGCCGTCAACGTCACCCCCAGCGAGGCGATGCTGTGGGTCGGCACCGAAGGCCACGGCGAGGTTGCTGAGATTTGCCTTGAACGCATTGCCGACCGCCTGCGTGACGGCCAGGGTCGGGATGGTGACAGTGACATCGTCGCCAGCGGGCGAGATGGTGCCAGCCTGGTTGTTGGCGATGATCACCGCTGTTGCCCCGGCGACCTGGGCGTTCTTCACCTTGATGGTGAACCCACACGTACCGCGATCGATGAGCGCCACCTTGCCCCTGACGCCTGCGTCGACGGCGTCACAGGCCAAGGGATCGGAGGGCCGATACACGGCGCCGCTGAAATTGGCGGCAGTGGCCGCGGGACCGAACGACGCCGTGCTGTAGTCGTAGGCGCCGGCAATGACGGCGGGTGCCGTCACGCTCAGGGTTATCAGCGGCTTCAATGCCAGTGGCGCCTCGGCCTTTACGGAGGCGCCGGTGAACACCAGGTGCGTGTCGTTCAGAGCCGCTACCTTGCGCTCGGCATTCGTCATCTTGGTCCATGCTTTGCCGGTGAGATTGTCCTTCACGAAGGTCGAGTAGATATCGGACCTGCTCTGAAGCTGCGCGCCAGTGGACAGCGTATTGAAGCCGGAGAAGCCCAGGCCGTGCGCCATCTCGTGCAGGACGACGTTGAGAAAATTGATCTGGCCTGCTGGGGTTTTGCCATCGAGGCCGAAATACCACGACGCACCTTCAAGACACCCGGTGCTGCCCATCTTGCCGTTGAACTGGCTTTGAATATCGGCCTGGCCGGGATCCGCATCTTCACCAGCCAGCGCATCGGTGAGTGCGGAGTGATACCACACGCCCGCCAGCGCACCCGCCGGAGGCGGACTGCTGAACGCGAAAACGCTAGTGGTTCCGGACGAGCCAAGCGTGCCTGAAGTGGCGGTGCAGGAGAGATCCTTGAAGGTCGCATTGTTGATCACTGGCACGTCGCTCTTGAGCACCGCGCCCCATAAGTCGGCCGCGAAGCGGAACACGATCAGCGCCTGCTCACCGCGCGTCTTGCCTGGATTGCCGCCGATTGGCGTCACGGGGGTGGGATCGTCCAGGCCCTTCCTGGTGCCGACGTCCTGATTGACGATGCGGATCTCGGCGGCGGAAGCCATGCCTGGCGCAAAACCCGCAGACAGCGCGATGCATAGGAAGACCAGCTTGCGGCGGTTCATCGGACAGCCTCCTGCGCCTTGCCCTTGCTGTCGCCAGCGGCGTCACCCTGGTGATGAATCAGCACGCTTCCATCCGCCTGCTGCTCGGCCACCAGACTGCTCACCAAGCTTTCGGGCACGTCCATGGCGGTCACTTCCACACCGCTGCGCAGGCGCAGCTTGCGCGTGGTGGCGAGTGCCGCCTGTTCGGTCAACGGACGCGCGAAACCGGTGCCGCCAGCGGTGGGTTGCTGGCTACGGCTTTGCGCTCCCTGGCCGGTCAGTGCCATTGAAAGCGCCGTACGCTCGGCCTCCGTCGGCTCGCGTAACCGCCCGGTCGCAGGATCAATCGCTACCTGCACGCCCTGTACCGTCACCGTGGTCTGTGGTGCAAGCGCCTGATCGGCCGCCTGCGCCGACACCACGCCGGCAAACAGCCACCCAGCCAGACTCAAACCTGCGGTCTGGATCATCGTTTTTCCTCGCATGAGACCTCCTCCCTTGAGATGCGAAAAGCGATGCCGGCAACCGGCACCGCCACGACCGCAGCGGAACTACCCCTTCCACTCCGGCGTTATGTCCGGACAGCGCCCAGCGCAGGGCCACCTGATAGGGGTCCTGGACGTAGCCAACCGGTAAACCGATGCGTACGCCCACCCGAGGGGAATGACCCTGAGGTGCGGCTAAAAGACGCTACCAGCAACTTCTTGCGATCGCCAAGGGCGTGGGGCTGGGGTTTTCCCCGCCGTCGCGTAGGGCATTTCTCGAGGTTTTTTGCACTGCACCCAGTCCGGCCTTGCTACGTCGGACTTGTCTGGGACAATGAACGACTTTCACTGTCCACCAAGCCCATGCAGTTGCTCGATATCGGCGCCAATCTCACTCACGAATCGTTTCACCACGACTTTGATGCTGTGTTGCAGCGTGCGCAGGCGCATGGCGTGACACGACTGATCGTCACCGGTGCATCGCGTGATGGCAGCACGCATTCGCTAGCGCTGGCGCAAAAGCACCCCGGCGTGCTTTACGCCACGGCGGGCGTGCATCCCCATCACGCGATCGATTACAACGACGCCACTGATGCCCTGCTGCGCGAACTGGCGACGCATCCAGAAGTGCGTGCCGTGGGCGAAACCGGGTTGGACTACAACCGTAATTATTCGCCGCGCGACGTGCAGCTCGCGGTGTTCGAGCGCCAGCTGCAGATCGCAGTCGATGCGCAGAAGCCGCTGTTCCTGCATCAACGCGA
>DASXND010000470.1:0-5978 GCA_036495265.1 Dyella sp. | reverse complement strand
GGGTGCACCTATCCCGTCAGTGAACCAGGCCGTGTTCGCGGGCGTAGTTGTAAATATCGAGATCGCTACGCAAGCCGAGCTTGCTCATGGCGTCCATCTTTTGACGGCTGATCGTTTTCACGCTGCGATTGAGTTGGATGGCGATCTCCGACACGGTGATGCCCGATGCAAACAGGCGCAGTACCTCCGTCTCACGTTTGGAGAGGGTGGGATGTGCCGCGGAGGCTCCTCCTGGGCGTGTGGCGTCCAGCGCCCTCTCGATACTCGTGCTGACGTAGTAGCGATCATGCGAGACAGCCTGGACAGCCAGCATCAGCTCGGTAAGCGCGTCAGATTTGTTGAGCAAACCGCGCACGCCCGTCGCGAGGATGGAGCTGAGCACGCCCGCGTTACTCACCATGGTAAGTACGATGATGGGTAGGTCTGGCCATCGCCGCTGGATCAATCCAAGCATGTTCAGGCCATCGGCGAGCTGGCCGCCTGGCATGCTGAAATCGGTAATCACCAAATCACACGGCTGTTGGTCGAGTGCGCCGAGCAACTCATCAGGCGAGCCCACATCGACGATCACGGCGACGTTCGAGCTGCCCTCGAGCAGCATGCGTACCCCGCTACGCACGATAGGGTGATCGTCGGCCAGAATGATGCGTAAGGTCACGGTTCCCCCCGATAACGCCGGCTTAGCCACAAGGGTAGCTGATTCTGCATTGCAACAAATTGCGAAAACCCCTACGTAGGCGTAGGTCATGTTGAGACAATTCTGATGGAGGGTACTTCGGCCCCCCATTAAGCTTTGGCACTTCGCGAGCACGTTCGGCTCTTGAGCGCACCCATGAACGCAAACGTCGGCTCTTGCGGTAGCAGGCAAATCAACTCCCTGTCGCCCCCGCGGGGAGTAAAAAGTGGGCCTTGGGCAAGCTGGCTGAGATGGCTGATTCTGTCATGGTCGCTAGGGGTGTGGGCGACTGCTGTCGCAGGTCAGGGTGAGGTCGCACAAACTCGTGCGGCATCCACTGACAAAGGGATAACCAGTAATCCGCTCCGCCTTACGCCGGAGGAGGAGGCTTGGCGGGACCGGCATCCCGTGATGCAGGTGGGTGTCCTGGCAGGTGACCATTTGCCCATGGAGACCTGGGTAGCCGGTCGGCCGGCCGGCTTCGGCGTGGACTATGCGCGACTATTGGCCGGGCGCTTGGGCATGCGCCTCGAATTTCGTCCGTTTACGGAACTGGATGCGGTCGCCTTTGGCAACCCGGCGGAACCGCCGCCGTACGACCTGCTGCTCGGTCAGGTGATGAGCGAGGTGGGGGAGGGGCGCTTCGATTTCCTGACGCCTTATGAGACCGGGCCGTTGATCCTGGTCGCTCGCAAGGGCGATGAACAAATTCGCGACGCGCGCGATCTGAAGCACACGCGCATCGTCATCGAGCGACCGTATCGCAATTTGGCCGTCCAGTTGGCAGGGCGCTACCCGCAGGCAAACCTGGTATTCGCCAGCGACGGCCGCCAAGCGCTGGACATGCTGGTGGCTGGCCAGGCCGATGCGTATCTCGGCACTCCGCTGGCGCGGGTACGAACGCTGTTGAGCGAGCGCGAGAGTGATGATCTATCGGTCCTGACGCCGATTGATTTGCCGCCGATATCCATCGGCCTGGCGATACCGCGTGGGCGTCCCATGCTTGTGCAGCTCCTGCGCAAGGCGGAGGCCAGCGTGACAGCCGACGAGCTGAACAGCCTGCGTGAGCGCTGGGGACTGCAAAGCGATACCAATCTCCTCGCTCCGAAGGCGAGTGGCTTGAGTGCGGACGAGCGGGCGTTGTTGAAGGCGCTGCCACCGCTGCGCGTCGGTTTCGAGATCGATCGCAATCCGTACACGTATCTCAACGGCCAAGGGCGCCTTGACGGTCTCGCCGCAGACTATGTGCAGATTCTCCAGCAGGAGCTGGGCATCCGCATCCAGCAGGTTCCCGCGAAGGATTCGGACGCGTTGCAGCGCATGGTCCGCGCCAACGAGGTGGACATGGTGGCGGCCGCGATGCCGGAAGACTTCCGCATCGAGGACATGCTTTTTAGTCACCCCTACGAGCACTTTCCTGAAGTCATCGTGGCGCACGCCAGCAATCGGGCCATCGCTGGCCCCGAGGATCTCGCCGGCCGTACGGTCGCGGTACGCGAGGAAGCCTCACCGCGGCTTCGGCTGCGTATGCCACTTAGCCACTTATTGCCAGTGGGCAGCAATGAGGCTGGACTGGAACTGGTGGCGTCGGGCAGGGCGGACGCTTATATCGGCACGCTTCCGGCCATCGACATCCTGATTCGCAACCGCTACACGGCATTGCGGGTCATGGGCCCGGCTGGCGATGACCAGGATTTCACGGTGGGGCTCAACAGGCGCTACGGTCAGCTGATGCCGCTGATCAATCGCGTGCTAGCGGCAGTGAAGGACCAACAGCGGATGGCTATCCGCAGTCGTTGGTTGACCACGGAATACCACTATGGCGTGCCCTGGAAGTGGGTGCTGCTCGGCATACTCGTGGCCGTTGTCGTGCTCGCGATCATCGGCTTCGCGTATACGCGTCTGCGTCGCCTCATGCACGCACGGCAGCTGGCGGAGCGGGAGCTCGCGATTCAACTGGCGTTCCAGCAGGCCTTGTTGGAATCGATTCCTTACCCGGTGTTCGTCAAGGACGCAGAGGTGCGCTATATCGCCGTCAATCGGGCCTACGAGACGATGTTCGAATGTTCGCGCGCCGACCTGCTCGGGCGGACACTGATCGAAACGCGACATGCCAAGGACGTGGACACCGAGGCTCTGCATCGCGCTGACATGGAAGTATTGAGCCAGGGTGGCGAAGTTCGCCGCGAGCTGTATTTGAGCACCTCGGAGGAAGCCACGTCCGCGCGTGACGTATTGCTGTGGCTGCACACTTTCTCACGCGGGCCCGACCAAGGTACCGGCCTGCTTGGGACGCTCGTCGACGTGAGCGATTTGCGCAAGGCGGAGGCACGAGCACTCGCGTCCGAGCAACGTCTCATCTATACCAATGAAACCCTGCCAGGCGTCGTCACGCGCGCCCGTTTTAGCAGAGATGGCCGGGTCAGCTACGACTACGTCGGTGGTCAGACCGAGGCACTGTTTGGCCTGACTCATGAAGACTTCCTGCAAGGGCGTCGTCGCGCCTTGGATGTGACCCTGCCCGAAGACCGCCCTTCCGTGGAGCGGATTATTGAGCGACTGCTGGAAGGCCAGGGCGGTCAGGTAGCGGAGTTTCGAACCCAGACGCCAACCGGCATCCATTGGGTGCGAACCTCGTTTGGCCAACCCCGCATGGATGACCAGAACACGGTGTCTTGCAGCGTTTTCTCCAACGACATCACGGCAGAAAAGGAACAGGCGCAGGCACTGCTGGAAGCCAAGGCAGCGGCGGAAGCGGCGGTTGCCGCCAAAGGCGCGTTCCTGGCCATGATGAGTCACGAGATCCGCACGCCCATGGCTGGTGTGCTGGGCTTGATCGAGTTGCTCGACAAGACGCCACTGGATCGCGAGCAACTGCATATGGTCGAGATGGTGCACGACTCGGCCGGGGTGCTGTTGCAGATTTTGGATGACATCCTCGATTTCTCCCGTATCGAGGCGGGTCGGTTGATGTTGGACATCCATCCTTTCGATCTGCGTGCGTTGGCCGACGGCGTGCTCGGTCTTTTTGCTGCACGTGCGCAGGAGAGAGGCGTGCGCTTGTACGCCGTGCTCGATTGGCGGCTCGCGGCGGAATACCAGGGTGATATGACGCGCGTGCGGCAGATCATCACCAATCTGCTTAGCAACGCGCTCAAGTTCACGGAGAAGGGACATGTCGAGCTACGCATGGAACTGCTCGGCGAATCCGCGGAAGGTCATCGCCTGAGCATCGCCGTGATGGATACGGGCATCGGCATCTCCGAAGAGCAGCTTGGACGACTGTTTCACCCCTTCGTTCAGGCAGAGATATCCACGACCAGGCGCTACGGTGGCACTGGCCTCGGGCTGAGCATAAGCAATCAGCTCGCCCATATGATGGGTGGCGAGGTGCGGCTGACCAGCGCGGTGGGTTTTGGCACGCAGGCCATTTTCGAAGTCCTGCTTCCGGTACAGCGTGCGCTCCAGCCTCAGCCGGCCATGGCCGGGAAAGCTGCGCTGCTTTGTACGCGTGATCTCATGCTTGAACGCGAACTTTCCAATATGTTCTCGGCCATTGGCATGAGCGTCGTGGGCGCCGATGCGAACGACCTGCGTGACTTCACGGCGAACGACGTCGACTTTTTTGCGGTTGACGCGGATCTGGCGCGAAGTGGCATGCTGCCAGATGGCGCTCGCGTGATTCGGCTGATGGACTCGCCCGATCCGCGCGGCTTCTACGTGGATGACGGCCAGGTGATGCTCAGTGGTCGCCCCTTGCTGTGGCGGTCCGCGCTGGACGCATGTCACGCCGTACTCGGATTGGCCATGCCGCAACGCGCGGCTGCCCCGGGCGCTGTCGCGGTCACCCATGCGGCCCGCATCCTCGTGGCGGAAGACCACCCGACCAATCGTGCTGTCATCAGTCGACAGCTGGAGCGGCTTGGCTACGCCCATACGATGGTCGAGAACGGGCTGCAAGCGCTCGAGGCGTTGGCCAGCGAGCACTACGATTTGCTCATTACCGACTGCCATATGCCCGTACTCGATGGGTTTGCCTTGGCGCGACGTATACGCGAACGCGAGAAGGGCGGCGCCAGTCGACTTCCGATCGTCGCGCTGTCGGCCAGCGCGTTGCCGGAAGAAGTCACCCGTTGCCGTGCAGCGGGCATGGACGAGTTTCTCGCCAAACCCGTCAAGCTGGACGATCTTGGTGCCATGTTGTCGGCCTGTCTGTCGCATATGCCGTCGGAGAATCCGGTCGTCATGGCGAGCAGTGCCGATGTGGCAAACCACCGTATTCGCGCGCTGCTGGAGGTATTTGGCTCCGCGCAACAGGTCAAGCAAGTGTTGCGTGGACTTCTTGACGCGAGCCGGAAGGACCTCATGGCGTTCGATCAGGCCGTGCAGCGTGATGACGGTGAATCCCAGCGCGACATCCTGCATCGCATTCATGGTGCACTTCGCTTGCTTGGTGACGATGCTGACGAATTCGCCGGCGACGGCTCAACGCAGCGCCAGGAGCTGGTCCGTCGTCTCGACGCCCTGGAGGCACTGCTGGGCGAACTCGATCGCGACGATCCCAACGGCGGCGCCGAGAGAGGTTAGTCGGAGAAGCGTCCAGGCTTCGCCTGAAGGCTCATGCACTGACAACCCATGTGCAGTTTTCGGAGGCTTCGCTGACGCCATCGCCATACCACCGTGCATCGAGGCAGAGTTGTGGCAGAGGGGTCGACGTCGTCAGCTGTTGCGATGGCGACTCTGGCGGGAGTCATGGTTCTTTATTTTCTTGCGAACGGGGCAGCCACGGTCCCTGACGCCGAGCTAATTCGCGCAGGCTGCCGACCAGATAGCCTGCAAAGAAAGCGCCTGGAAGCAAGGAAAAGGCGAGTAGCACCAACATCAGCAGGCTCCCGTGATACTGATTTCTACTCTATGCGCTGGTCTTCGCCGACGACATCAGACAAATCCGAAATATGCCGCGCTTCCTATAAGAGAAGAGCGATACGCAGGCCTTGATCAGCAGCAACGCCGAGGCCACGTTGGCGCGTAGCCATCAGATCCGGATGAACTCGCTATCGCCTATAGGCGTATGCGCGCAGACGCGAAGTTCGTTGCTGATCGTGGTGAAGTGCGTTTTCATCGAAGTTGAGGTTGACGGCGACTCTGCGTGGATTGGCGCCTGGACCGTCTCTCGATCTCCCTCTGGCAATCGCCAGGACTGGGAAGCGCTGTTACACGCAACGACGCCGCAAAGTTTTGCGAATGTCGAGAGCGCACACCGCGCGGGCGAGGACGAAGGAACTGCATTTGCTCGCCAGCT
>DASXND010000469.1:0-7681 GCA_036495265.1 Dyella sp. | reverse complement strand
CAATTCGCTGGCCTCGACCGACGCGGGCGATGTCTATAACGCGTATGCCTCGTACCGGCCGCCTTTGTTGAAGATGGGCGTGAGCCTTTATGAGCTGAAGCCGGACGCCGGGAGTGGCCATGGCGGCAGTCATTTCTTTGGTTCCAGTGAGGGCTCCAACAGCCTGCATGCCAAAGCGATCGTGGTGGATGACTCGCACGCGTTCGTCGGATCGATGAACCTCGACCCACGCTCCTTCGACCTCAACACAGAGGATGGCGTGATCATCGATTCACCTGTGCTGGCCAAGGCTTTGCTCGCCATCTTCGCGGACGCCACCAAGCCGACACGCAGTTATAGCGTTCTGCTGGATTCGTCGACAGGCCGCGTCTACTGGGCGGCGCAGCAGCCCGATGGCCAACTGATCCGCTATGACCACGCCCCAGAAACGACTTGGTGGCGACGTTTCAAGGTGGGATTGGGCGACCTGTTGCCGATCGAGCACCTGCTTTAGAACCTGTTCGCCATTGCCGCGGGATCGGAGGCTCAACCCTTACTCGTCAGCTGACGTCGGTTCGCTTTTCGACACTGGTGAGGAACGGCAGCCATGACCAGAAGTCTCCGGGCAAGCTTGCGCCAAGGGGCGCGAATCGGCCTACCAGCTGTATTTAAGGCCTAACCGTGCGGTCACCGCGTTGTAGTGACGCTCACCGGCCTGGACGCCGATGTCGCCACTCAGCAACCAATACTTGCCCAGGCTCCCGATCGCGCCGACCTTCACCTCGCCAAACGAGCGTGGTGCGCCGCCGGGTACCAGATCGTTATTCAAGCTCAACTGACCGCCACGCTGGTTGTACCAGTAGTTCGCCTCCAGATAGGGCCGGAACATACGCTGCTTGTTCTGCGCATAGTCGCCATACAAGCGCGCGCCTACGCGTGCCACCACGCCGCTGGCCTGGCCGAAGCGCACTTGCGTGCCGCCTGCTTCGGTATGGTTGTCCGCCGAGTAGCCGACGTAGGCCACTTGCAACTGCGGTTCCAGGTACAGCTTTGTCGCGCTGTTTTGACGCAGCAGGAAGCCGTAGCCCGTCTCGACCGAGGCGGTGAAGCCATCGGCGTCGTAGCGCTCCTGCGGCAAGCCACTACCGTTCACCTTGTTGGTCGACCACTGGTACTGAGCCCAGGTGTCCATGTAGGCGCCCCCCAGGCCACGGTCCCTCTGATACCAGGTGCCATAGACGCCCGCGGCGTAACCATCGACGGAGCCGGTGGCACTGCCACCCGGGAGACCGTCGATCGTCGTCTGCCGGCTGATCGCCTCAGTCGACAAATGGCCCCAACTACCCATCACGCCGGCATACACGGTGCCCTGGCCGATGCTGCCGCGCCACAGGTCCGACCCCAACTGCACGAGCGCGGTGTCGGCCGAGGTCGACAAGGCGTTTTCTGCCGCTCGACCATTCCTGGCACCACCCACGACGCGACCCCAGCTCCCGGACCCGTCCGTGCCGCCGACACTGCCGTCGGGCTGCGCGTAACCCTCGCGATCGCGCAGGGTCATCATGAACATCAGCCGCGCCGACTCGTTGTTGGCCAGGTACACGCCGGCCTCCGGCCGCACCAGCGGCTGTTCCGGAGTGCTGGATTGCGTGGTCAGATACCAGCTGTTGGCGTCGCCGCTATGGCCGCCGCGCGCCAGGCTGTAGTCGTACGCACCTACCGCCAAGGTCTGCGTGCTCGTGCTGTAGCCGCTCGACTGAGGGCTGAGCCTGAAGGCGTCAGTCGTCGTGGTCGCGCCGTTGGTCGCCACGACCAGCGGGATACCGATCGTGGTCTGCGCACCGGTACCGCCGTGGTTGTGCACCAGCAGGCTGGTGGTGCCACTGGCCGAACCGCCGTTGAGGATGAGCTGATCGGTCTTGGAGCTATCGTCACCCAATACGGTGTACAGACCGATGGTGCCGCCTTGGCCGACCAAGTTGGTCAGGGTTAGCGTGCGCCCGACGGCGGCGGCCGAGGCAGGTGCCACAAAGTTCGCCTGGCCGGCCAGGGTCAAGGTGTCGACGGTCGAGTTGCCGGTGAGGTTCCAGGTGCTGGCCGCATCGATGCTCACGTTGGTCGGGTCGATGGTGCCGGTGAGCGTGGCGCCATGCAGCAGCGACAACCGCGTGCCGCTTTGTCCCACGACATCGCTGGTGAGTTGCGCGCCGCCCGCACTGCCATCCAACACCAGGGTACCGCCCTTGATTTGCGTCTGCCCGGTGTAGCCAGTCTCGCCGGACAAGGTCAGGGAACCTGCGCCGGCCTTGACCAGGCCGCCGTTGCTGGTATCGATAACACCGGCAAAGGTGGTATCTGCGCTATTGGTGACGGTGAGTTGCTTGCCGACCAAGAGCAGCTGGCTGCCACTGACGCCGGATAGATTCTGCACGCCGGCGCCCGCGCCACTCACTGCCCCGATCGATAGTGTGGCGCCGCTCTGGGTCAGGCTCGTCGATGCGCTCATGGAGAGATCGGCGACCCCACTCAAGGCCAGTGTGCCGCCCTCAATGTTGGTGCTGCCGGTGTAGGTTGTGCTGCCGCCCAGGGTCAGGGTGCCCGCACCCGTCTTGACGAGCGCGCCACCGGCGGTGGTGCCATCCGTGATCGCGCCGGCGTACACGGTGTCGTCCGCGGTTGTGGCGTTGTTGGCAGTCAGGGTGGCGCCGTTGAGCAAGATCTCGCCGCCGCCGGTGAGATCATGGGCGAGCTGGTTGTTGCCATTGAGGTCGAGCGTGCCGCTATTGACGACGATACTCGAGCTGTTGGCAAAGGTATTGGCGATGTCGGTTTGCAGCGTGCCGTCATTGATCGTCGTCGCCCCGGCATAGGTGTTGGCGGCCGACAATACCAACAAGCCATCGCCGTTCTTGATCAGACTTTTGCCGTCCCAACCGCTGGCGAACGGACCGTTCTGGTTGCTCAGGGGAACGTCGACGTTGAAGCCAGTATTCGGATTCACGGTAAAGGTGCCGGTGCCTTGCGCCGCGCCGCCCTGGGTCCAGGCCAGCCGGAAGCCCAGGTCGTAGTCCAAACCATTGGCGGAAATAAACCCCTGGTGCAACAGGTAGTCCGGGCTCGAAGGCTGCAGCGGGTTGTTGACGAAGTTGCCCGTAATGCCACCCGTGGTGCGCAGCATCGTATAGATCTGGCCGTTGATGATATTGCTGGCCTTGACCGGTGCCGGATCGTCACTGAAGCCGTTGATGACCAGGCTGCCGCCCAGGACCGCGCTTTGTGCCGCGATGTCCGGCGCTGCCCCCAGGGTGGCGTCGAGCGTCGAGCCCGCGACCTGGGTGAACACGCCGCCGATGTGCAAGGTGGAGTCGAGTTGGCCGATATTGGTGGTAGCGCCCGCGAGCGTGGTGTAGTCACCCGTGGTGCTGAAGGCGCCTGTTTGCAGGTATTGCAAGGTGCCTTGCTGCACCGTCACGCTGCCTTGGCTAGAACCGGTGCCGTCCAGGGTCAGCATCCCGCCGCCTTGTTTGCTCAGGCTGCCGGCCCCCGACAACACGCCGCTATAGGTGACATCGTCGCTGCGGTTGAAGATCAATGCACCCTGATTGGCGATGTCGCTGACCACGCTGCCGCTGGTCCCGCCATCGCCGATCTGCAGACTACCAGCGCTGATCCTGGTGAGCTGGGCAAATAGGCTGGCGCCGGTCAGTGTCAGCTGGCCTGCTCCGGTCTTGACCAGGCTTCCGCCGCCGGCACTACCGTCGCCGATGACCCCGGCAAACGTCGTGTTGTCGGCCATGGTGGCGTTGTCGGCCGTGAGCGTGGCGCCGTTGAGCAGGATCGTGCCGCCGCTGCCGGCGAGACGATTCGCGAGCTGGTTTTGGCCATCCAAATCGAGCGTGCCGCCATTAACCACGACATTCGAGCTGTCGGCAAACGTGTTGGCGATGCCGGTTTGCAATGTGCCGGCATTGATGGTCGTCGTACCCCTATAGGTATTGGCGGCCGAGAGCACAAGCAAGCCATCGCCATTCTTGATCAAGCTTTGGCCGTCCCAGCCACTGGCGAACGGACCCGTCTGGTTACCCAGGGCGATATCCACATTGAACGCGGTCCCAGCTCCCAACGTGAAGGTGCCGGTGCCCTGGGCTGCGCCGCCCTGGGTCCAGGCCAGCCGGAAGCCCAGGTCGTAATCCAGCCCATTGGCCGAGACATAGCCATCGTGCAGCAGGTAGTCCAGGCCGGTGGGCGCCAGGGGATTGTTGATGAAGCTGCCGCTGATGCCACCGGTAGTGTGGATGACCGTATAGGCATGGCTGGTCGCGGCGCTGGCCGTGACTGGGGCGGGGCCGTCGGCAAAGCCGTTGATGGTGAGCTGGCCATCCAGATGCGCGCTGGCCGCGGTGATGTCCGGCGAGGCGCCTACGGTGACGCTGAGGTTGGCGCCGCTGGCCTGGGTGAACGCGCCGCCGATGTTGAGGGTTGCATTGGCCAGCCCGACATCGGTGGTCGCGCCGGCCTGCGTGGTGACATTGCCGGTGGTGGTGAAGGCGCCGGCCTGCTGGAAGGACAGCGTGCCGCCGCTCACATCCACGCTGCCCAGACTGGAACCCAAACCGGTGAGCGTCAGCGTACCGACGCCGGTCTTGGTGAGCGTGCCGACGCCCTGGATGGGCACGCCGAGCGTGGGACTGAAGCCGGCCGTATCGATGGTGCCCCCGCCCGCGACGACATCGATTGGGTTCGTCACGCTGAGCGTGGTCGCGGCGCCGTATCGCAGGATGCCGGCATCGAGCGTGAAGCTGGTCAGCGCGGAAGGGCCGCTCATGATCCAGGCCGAGCCGCTGGCCAGGTTGAGCTGGGACGTATTGCCGGTCGTCGTCTGCACCGCTCCGGTGAGCGTGGAGCCGTTGCTTGCTGCAAGGCTGACCGTGCTGCTGCTGGTGCCGGTATTGGTCAGAAGCGTGCCGTTGCCGCGAATGATGGTGTTCATTGCGGTGATGTTGGTGGTGCCCATGTTGATGGCGAGCGCGGCCGCCTGCGTGCTGGCAAGCGTGCTGTCGGTAAAGCTTGCCGTAGTGGTACCGCTCGTGGTCAGCAGCGCATTGGACGATGCCCCGCTGACGTTTACGCTGGAGCCGTTCACGGTCAGCGCGCCGCTATTGGCCAGCAAGATGCCGGGCGCCCCCGTGCCACTCGTGACGACGCTGCTGTTGGCGGATACGGTCATGCTGGAGCCGGCGCCGCTGATGAAGAGGCCGGCGCCGTTGTTGCCCGAGGTGCTTATGGCCGACGTCGTGAGTGTCGCCTTGGCCGTCGAGTCAGCCTTGACGCCGTACGTGCCGGTGCCGCCGACCGAGACGGTGGAATTGGTCAGCGATACCGAGCTTCCCGCGCCGGTGGCCCAAGCGCCGGAGGAGATATAGCCAACGCTGTTGACTGCATTGGGAACGGACACGCTGCTGCCAGCGGTCAAACTGATCACGCCACCGTTCGTGGCGTACGCGCCGGTTTGATTGTCGCGGTTATTGCCGGTGACCAACGACACGCCATTCCCTGTCGCGATCGAATTGGCGCCATTGACGTACAGGGCATAAACCCCGGTGGTGTTGTTGGGCGATTGGGCATTGGGCAGGCTGACGACGGTACCGGTCATAGTGGCCTTCCCTCCGCCGGCCACGTAGACCGCCTGCGCGCCGGCGTTGGCTCCCGTCATCGTGACGCTGCCCCCGGTAAGAGTCAGGGTGGCGGAGTTGGCGACACTCGCTCCGAGGGCGCCTGTGGCCTGAACATTGGTGGCGGTCAGCTGCGAGCTCAAGTTGGAGTTATAGATGCTCGATGCCGATTGCAACGTTCCGCCGTTCAAGCTTATCGAGCCACCCGAAAGTGCATAGGCGCCGCCCACAAACGCGCCCGTCCCTGTGATGGCCACGTTCGACAAGTTGATGGTGGCGCCGGTACCGATCGCTTCGAGCGCTGCACTGCCCTGGTTGGAGCTATTGCGCGTGGCGTTGAGGGTGACGCCGTCGCCGGTGACCGAGCCGCCGTTCTGGACGAGCAAGGCATAGACTTGATCGAGGCTGGCGGCGGCAGTAATCGAGTCATTGATCGTGACGTTGGACAGATTCGCATGACTGCCCGTGTCATCGACTTCAAGGCCTGCCACCGCACTACCTGTGCCGATGGTGGTGCGTGCCGAGGTGGTGGTCACGGTCGTATTGGTCAGCGAGAGGCCGCCGCTGGCACGCACCAGCACGGCAGCCGTTGGGTTTCCCGCAACATTGGCGACGTTGAGATTGACGCTGCCGCCGGTCAGCGAGATCAGGCTGTTGACGCCGGTCGAGTACACGGCGTTCAGGGCGTTGGTACTCGTCAGGTTGAAGACAGGTGTCGACGTCCCGCCCAGCGTGATGACGCCGCCGGCCTGGGCGACGGCGGCCTGTGAATTAGCGGATTGGACGCTCAGGTTCGGAGTGTCGGCGGTGATCTGCCCGCCGGCATTCTGCGCCCAGAGTCCGTAGCCTGCCGTACCGGTTGCCGAGGTCGTGACCGAATAGGAAACGGGGTCGCTCAGCACCATCGGCACGCCGTTGGCGTTCACGGTGCTCGTTACCGTGGTCTGGGCGTGCGCGGGCGCCAGTCCGGTGACGCAAAGTCCGAAGGTGACGGCGCGCGCCATGGGTCCGAAGCGCCATTTTGCCACTCGTATCGATACGCACTTCACTCCATGGGCCCGGAGGTCATGCATCTGAGGAGTTTCAGCGGCTGGGTTCGATGCTCTTTGGGACATCATGAACATCACTTCTTGCATAAGACGCGTAGACACGCAGTGACAACCCCTGTTTCTCTTTGACGGGACGACTTTGTGGAAGGGCAGGGCCATGGATACTTTCACGCCTCGTCGGTAGCTGCCATCGAGCGCTCGATGAATCCGTTTTTCATGGAGCGGCCCGCGAAAGCACCGCTCATCCCACAAGGCGTCGAACACGTGGTCGACCGAGCCATGGCTATCGACTTGTTCGCCAGCCATCGGCGGCCGGCGTGTGGTTCGCCATCGCCGCCCGGCATACATGTGCTTGGGCGAGTTGTGCCTCGCTGCTAGATCACCAAGCCGCTGAGCATCGGCCATCTCTTTATCGCTAATCGAGACACTTGCTCAGGCCATCTCTAAAGGAATCTCCGATCTATTCGGTGTAATCGCGGCGGTCAATTGAGGCTGAGAACCAGGACTAATGCTGTGGCCAAGGCGGCTTCCACCATGATGGCCAGCCAGATCCCGGCGCCTGCAGCCCTCCTACTTCGTTCTAAGAAGCCAAGAATGGCAAGCAGCGTGCAAGACACGGCCATTCCTGCGCAGAGTGCGTGACGCAGCGTTTCGTCATGAGATTTCCCGGCTATGGCGAATGTGGCGCCGATTCCGAGGAACAAGGCCGCACCACGGCGCGCCACGATGATCGCTGAATCCGGATAGGCGATACCGAAGATATTCAAGATCAGCTTTGGCGCCCACATCCATCCGATGGCCAAAATGAGACAGATGCCAGCCGTGACAGGGGCGACGAATTGAAAGATACCTTCGGCAGTCATGGAGGGCTCCTCGCTTACCCTGATTTATCGCGATCGAGTCTACGCTCGGATTTGTGCGGCACAATCAGACGTGTCTGAAAGACGCCATTGGCCTTTCGAAGACATGCTTGACGCCTCC
>DASXND010000468.1:0-7445 GCA_036495265.1 Dyella sp. | reverse complement strand
TAGCCGTGCCCGCGGTCGTGTCCATGGTCGTCGTGATCCTGGTCGGCCAGGACGGCGCCACTGCTCACGAGCAGGGATAGGGCTACGAACACGCTGGAAAGGGCCTTCATCGCATCCTCCTCGGGATATCAGCCAACGCATTTGGCGTTGGTCAGGCAATGCCATCGTAGAAATCGGCGTCTGAACGGGGAGGGTGATTTCCTGCGAAGGACGTGCGAGCTTTCAGCTTTCGCTCATTCACGTGAAAGCGTGGGTCGAGGGCCTGCTGGCGGCTTGTGCACGAGGGAGGGGTAATAATGTTCCTACGGGTGATGGCGGTCTTGGGTCTGCTGGCTGGGCTGCTTTATGGCGCACTTTGCCTCTCGCTGTACCTGGGGCAGCGTCAGCTGGTCTATCACCCGGAGGGGACTTGGCGTATCAGCCAGCGAACGAATCTCGAGCTGGCCCGAGACGGCGTCAGGCTGCGAGGGTGGGTCATGAATCCTGGGAAGAGTCGGGCGGTGCTGTACTTCGGCGGCAACGCTGAGCGGGTCGAGGACGCGCGCGCCGATCTTGCGATGTGGTTTCCCGATCGGACGATTTATCTGTTGCCCTATCGCGGCTATGGCGCCAGCGAGGGCGTGCCTACCGAATCAGCGCTGGTGGGGGACGCGGTCGCCCTGTTTGATCAGGTGGCGCCGCAGCATGCGTCGGTCGCGGTGATTGGCCGCAGCCTGGGCAGCGGCGTGGCGGTCCAGTTGGCGGCACAGCGGCCAGTCGAACGGCTGGTGCTGGTCACGCCGTTCGACAGCCTGGTGCGCGTGGCCGCGTCCTATTACCCATGGGTGCCGGTGAATGGCCTGCTGCGCGAGCGATTCGACTCGTGGCGTTACGCCGCCGACATCCATGTGCCGGTCTTGCTGGTGCGCGCGGAGCAGGACGAAATCATTCCGGCCGAACGCACGGCGGCGCTCGCCGCCGCTTTTCCACAAGCGCCCACGCAACAGGTCGTTGCGGACGCGGGCCACAACACCATCCAGGACTACGCCGATTACCGCGTGAGCATATCCCGCTTTCTCACGCCTTGAATGGTGGCAGCTTGCGTGGCGCGGCCTCGTTCCTGAGCGTCACGTATTTCGGCAGGCCATCCTTGCCGTAAGGCAACGATGCTTCGCCCTGGATCAACGGGGCGAGATAGCGTCGAGCCGCTGCCGTGATGCCGAAGCCATCACGGGTTAGAAATCCTGCCGGCATCTTCTTTTCGCGATTGGCGATCTTCAGCAGCGGTGCGGCTTCGATTTTCCAGCGATAAGGCGTATCACTGGTGCGCACGATCACTGGCATGACGGCGTTCATGCCGGCCACCGCGTAGTCAACGGCGGCCTTGCCGACGGCGTAGGCCTGATCGGCGTCGGTCTTCGAAGCAAGGTGGCGAGCCGAGCGCTGCAGGTAGTCGGGCAGGGCCCAATGATACTTGTAGCCGAGCCTCTCCTTGACCAGGGCGGCCAGTACCGGTGCCACGCCGCCCAGCTGGCTATGGCCGAACGCGTCGCGCGTGCCGGCTTCGGCGAGGAACTGGCCCTCCGCATTGCGGATGCCTTCCGAGGCGACGACCGTACACCAGCCCACTCGTTCTACCGTGGCTTTCACCTTGGCCAGGAAGGCGGCCTCGTCGAACACGCGCTCGGGGAACAGGATGAGGTGCGGTGGCGCATCGGCGCCTTCGCCGGCGAGGCCCGCGGCGGCGGCGATCCAGCCCGCGTGGCGACCCATCACTTCGAGGACAAACACCTTGGTCGAGGTATCGGCCATCGAGGCAACATCGAGGCTGGCTTCCAAGGTGGACACCGCGGTGTATTTCGCCACGGAACCAAAACCCGGGCAGCAGTCGGTGACGGCGAGGTCGTTGTCCACCGTCTTGGGCACGCCGATGCAGCGGATGTCATAGCCCATGGCCTTGCCGAGCTGGGAGATCTTCAGTGCGGTATCGGCCGAGTCGTTGCCGCCGTTGTAGAGAAACCAGCGGATGTCGTGTGCGCGGAACACGTCGATCAGGCGCTCGTACTCGGCGCGGTTCGCTTCCAGCGACTTCAGCTTGTAGCGGCAGGAGCCGAAGGCACCGCCCGGCGTGTGACGCAGTGCCGTGATGGCGGCCTTGGATTCCTTGGAGGTATCGATCAGGTCCTCGCGCAGGGCGCCGAGAATGCCGTTGCGTGCGGCATACACCTTCACGCCCTTGGCGCGCGCGGCCTCGATCACGCCAGCGGCGGTGGCGTTGATCACGGCGGTGACGCCGCCAGACTGGGCATACAGCAGGCGACCTGAGGCTGGGGATGTCGACTTCGTCATGGGCGTATCAGTCCGGTAGGGCGAGGTTGCCTTGCTCATCAAACACGAAGAACGGATTGAAAGCGAGTTCCCACAGATGTCCGTCTGGATCCGCGATATAGCCCGAATAGCCGCCCCAGAAAACTTCCTGCGGTGACTTGATGGCGGTGGCGCCAGCATTTAGCGCCGCGTTGAACCATTGATCGACTTCGGCCTTGGAGCCGGCGTTGCGGGCGAGCGAGATGGCGGCGAACCCACTGGGCTGATCGTCGACCTGGGCATCTTCCGCCAGCGCCTGCCGGCCGTAGAGAGCCAGCACACCCGCAGCGCCTTTCAGGAAGACGATGCCTTCATTGCTGGCGGACGACGCCTTCCAGCCCAGCGTCTCGTAAAAACGCCGCGAGCGCGCGAGGTCGCTCACGCCAAGCGTCACGATATGAATTCGGGGTATCGACATCGCAACTCCTATCCTCGGAAGGGTGGTCGAAGCCCGTCTTTGGGCGCCGAGGTGTCCTTTGTGACCGTCGTGTGTCGTCAAGTATCCGTTTTGCAACAAGGGTTTGGCACGAAATAGCTGCTGCTGTCGTTTGACGGCACCCCCTTCAGACGCTAATTTGAAGGCTAATTTTCATGCATCCGACGGGCGCCGCAGCGTGCGGCAGCTCGTGGATACCTTGGAGCATTATGCGACTCGTCCTACTCGGTCCGCCCGGCTCGGGCAAAGGCACCCAGGCCGCGCGGCTGAAGGTGGAACTCGGCGTACCGCACATCTCGACCGGCGACATGCTTCGCGCGGCGGTGGCGGCGGGGACGCCGCAGGGCCTCAAAGCCAAGGAAGTGATGAATGCCGGCAAGCTGGTGTCCGACGACATCCTGCTCGGCATGCTGGAAGAGCGTCTTTCCCAGCACGACGTCAAAAACGGCTTCATCCTCGACGGCTATCCGCGCAACCTGGCCCAGGCCGATGCGCTCGACCACCTGCTGGCCAAGATCGGCCAGCCGCTGGACGCCGTGGTGAAGCTCGACGTGCCGAACGAAGTGATCATTGGCCGCTGCGAAATCCGCTTCAAGGCCGAGCATCGCCATGACGACGATCCGGAAGTCGTGCGCGATCGCCTGCAAATCTA
Source organism: Dyella sp. (assembly GCA_036495265.1). Lineage (GTDB taxonomy): Bacteria > Pseudomonadota > Gammaproteobacteria > Xanthomonadales > Rhodanobacteraceae > Dyella. The sequence continues at coordinate 4,011 of DASXND010000468.1, read as the reverse complement.
CGCCGAGCAGACGGCGCCGGTGGCGGATTTCTTCGCCCGTCGCGGCAAGCTGCAGGTGGTCGATGGTGTGGGTGAACTGGACGAGGTCACCGCACGCATCAAGCGCGCACTGTCCAGCAAATCGGCCGCCGCCAACGTCTGATGCTCCGGGCCGCCCCGCGTCAAGCATTGACGGCGGCCCGATGTTTTCCGGGGCGGATCATCGCTTCGCCGCCCTCCGGTTCCAGCGAACAGGTTACACATGCGTCTGCATATCCTTGGCATCTGCGGCACCTTCATGGGCGGCGTCGCCGCGCTGGCACGTGAGCTAGGGCTCACGGTCGAAGGCTCCGACGCGAACGTCTATCCCCCCATGAGCACCCAGCTGGAGTCGCTCGGCATCCGCTTGATGGACGGCTACCAAGCCGACTACCTCAAGCCGACGCCGGACCTCGTGGTGGTCGGCAATGCGATGGTGCGTGGCAACCCGGCAGTGGAATACATGCTGGACGCGCAGCTGCGCTATATCTCCGGCCCGCAATGGCTGGGCGACACGTTGCTGCAGGGGCGCGAAGTGCTGGCGGTAGCCGGCACGCATGGCAAGACCACCACCACCAGCCTGCTGGCGCATCTGCTGGAAAGCGCAGGGCTGGCGCCTGGCTTCCTGATTGGCGGCGTGCCTGGCAATTTCGAGGTCTCCGCCCGCGTCGGTAGCGGTAAGCCGTTCGTGATCGAGGCGGACGAATACGACAGCGCCTTCTTCGACAAGCGTTCGAAGTTCGTGCACTACCGTCCGCGCATCGCGATTCTCAACAATCTCGAATACGACCACGCGGATATCTTCCCGGACGTGGCCGCCATCCAGCGTCAGTTCCACCACCTCGTGCGCACAGTGCCGGGCAATGGTCGACTGATCGTCAACGCGCACGACAAGCATTTGTCCGAAGTGCTGGCGATGGGCTGCTGGACACCGGTGGAGACGTTCGGCATTGGCAAGGGCGACTGGCAGGCGGAACTGCTCGCCGCCGATGGCTCGGCCTTCGCCGTGCGCCACAATGGCGAGTCGATCGGTGAAGTGCGTTGGCCCCTGCTGGGCAACCACAGTGTGATGAATGCACTCGCCGCGTTGGCTGCCGCCACGGCGGCCGGCGCTGATCCGCGAGCACTGCTGCCAGCGTTCGCCAGCTTCGAAAGCGTCAAGCGGCGAATGGAAATCGTCGGTGAGGTCGGCGACGTGCGTGTCTATGACGACTTCGCCCATCACCCCACGGCGATTGCCACCACCTTGGCGGGTCTGCGTGCCAAGGTCGGTACATCGCGCATTTTGGTGGCGCTGGAGCCACGCTCCAATTCGATGCGCCTGGGTGCCCATTCGGAAGCGCTGGCACCTTCGCTGGCCGACGCCGATGCCGTGGTGTTTCTGCACCGCCCGGAGTTGGCGTGGGATGCGGGGCGTGTCACCGGCGCACTCAATGGTCGCGGCAGCGCCGTGCCGACAGTCGATGCGCTGATCGGCGCGCTGCGTAGTCAAGTGCGGCCGGGTGACCACGTGGTGTTTATGTCCAATGGTGGTTTCGAAGGCGCGCCTAGGCGCTTTGTGGAAGCGCTAAAGGCGTAGCCCCATTTGCATTAGCTCCTTCTCCCCTCCGGGGAGAAGGTTGGGATGAGGGGCGGGTGCTCGCGACAGCGGTGAAACGTGTTGTCTTTAGCTTGGCGACGTTCCCGCGAGCACCCGCCCCTCACCTCAGTCCTCTCCCCGAAGGGGAGAGGAAGTAAGCAGCGTCGCCAACCCGCTAAACTTCCCCTCCATGGCGGCCCAAACCCATCTCATCGATCTGCCGTTGTTTCCCCTCGGCACCGTGCTCTACCCCGGTGGCCAATTGCCGCTGCGCATCTTCGAGCCACGCTATCTGGACATGGTGCGCGAATGCGCGCGCACGGGCAGCCCGTTCGGCGTGTGCCTGATTCTGCAGGGGCACGAGGTGGGCGAGCCGGCGATGCCGGCTGCCGTGGGCACCTTGGCGCGGATTACCGACTTCCACAATCGCGAAGATGGTCTGCTGGGAATACTCGCGGAGGGTGGTGAACGCTTTCGCGTATCCAGGACGCGGGTACGCTCCGACGGCTTGGTCCGTGGTGAAGTCGAGTTATGGGCGGCAGAGGAGACTCAACTTGTCCCCGTGGAGTTCGCGCTGCTGCAATCCATCCTTGAGCGCCTGATCGAGAACATGGCGCCGCATTGGCGGCATGCGCCGCGTCATCTGTACGAGGACGCGAGCTGGCTTGGCTTTCGATTGGCGGAACTGTTGCCGCTACACGACGACGAGCGGCAACGCCTGCTGGAATTGACCGACCCCGTGGGGCGGCTCGGCGAGCTGCGCGATATCCTGCCGCGTTTCCAGAAGGCCTGATGATCGACGTCGTGAACGCTCGCATGGCAATCACGACCTGACGTTCTACACTCTTTCCTTTTTGGCGGAGACGCAACTCATGGGCAGTCTGGCAGGCAAGACTTTGTTCATCACCGGTGCTTCGCGCGGTATTGGACTGGCGATCGCGCTGCGCGCTGCGCGTGATGGCGCCAACATCGCCATCGCTGCGAAGAGCAGCGTGCCCAACCCCAAGTTGCCGGGCACCATCCATAGCGCGGCGGCGGAAATCGAGGCGGCCGGCGGCAAGGCGTTGCCGATCAAGTGCGACATCCGCGAAGAAGCCGAAGTGCAAGCCGCCGTGGCGGCCACCGTGGAGGCGTTCGGCGGCATCGATATCCTGGTCAACAACGCCAGTGCGATCTGGCTGGCCGGCGCGCTCGAGACGCCGATGAAGCGCTTCGACCTGATGCAACAGGTAAACGCGCGTGGCAGTTTCCTGTGTGCACAGGTGTGTCTGCCGCATCTGCTCAAGGCTGCCAACCCGCACATCCTCACCCTGGCGCCGCCGCCGTCGCTCAAGCCCAAGTGGTGGGCACCGCATACCGGCTATACGCTGGCCAAGATGGGCATGAGCTTCGTCACGCTTGGTCTTGCGGGTGAGTTCGGTCCCAAGGGCGTGGCGGTCAACGCGCTGTGGCCGCGCACCATCATCGCTACCGATGCGCTCAACATGATTCCTGGCGTGCCGCTGGATCGTTGCCGCAAGCCGGGCATCATGGCGGACGCCGCGCATGCGGTGCTTACCCGTGCCGCCGCGGGTTTCGCGGGCAACTTCCTGATTGACGACGAGGTGCTGCGCGACGCCGGCATCACCGATCTATCGCCCTACGCGATGGATCCGACGCAGCCGCTGCTGCCTGACCTCTTTCTGGACTGATCGCCGTGGTGTGTCCGTTCTGCGCCATCGTGGCGGGCGACCTGGAGGCAAGCGTGGTCGCCGAGACGGACGCGGCCTTGGCGTTTCTCGATCTGCGTCAGGCGGTGCCAGGACACGTACTGGTGGTGCCGCGTCAGCACGTCGAGGACATCTACGCGATCGATCCGACCATCGCCGGTGCCGTGATGCAGTTGGGCGTGCGCGTCGCGCATGCCGTGCGCGCGGCGTTCGACCCGCCTGGTCTCAACCTGTGGCAATCCAACGGTCATGCCGGCGGCCAGGAAGTGCAGCATTTCCACCTGCACGTCCAGCCGCGTCGCGTCGCCGATGGCCTGCTGCGCATCTATCCCCACGGCGTGCCCGTGCAGACGCCACGCGATGAGCTTGATCGCATGGCCGCGCGCATTCGCCTATCCCTACCGCTTGACGGCGTTTCCCCCACGCCACGGAGTGCTTCATGAAATACCTGCATACGATGATCCGCATTCGCGATATCGACGCCAGCCTGCGCTTCTTCTGCGAAGGGCTGGGCTTGAAAGAAAACCGCCGCATGGAGAACGCGGCCGGCAAGTACACGCTGATCTTCCTGGCCGCGCCGGAAACGCCGGAGGCTGAAGTCGAGCTCACCTATAACTGGGGTTCGACCGAGGATTACGGCAGTGCGCGCAACTTTGGCCACCTGGCGTTCCGCGTCGACGACATCTACGCCACCTGCGCCCGCCT
>DASXND010000467.1:0-26111 GCA_036495265.1 Dyella sp. | reverse complement strand
GCCGGTGGGCACGAATAGCGCCGCTTCGAAGCCCAGGTCGTCCGCCACGCGACGTTGCAGCGCATTGACGGTCGGGTCTTCGCCATACACGTCGTCGCCCACGGCGGCATCCAGCATGGCCGCGCGCATGGCGGGGGTGGGACGGGTGACGGTATCGCTACGTAGGTCGATCGGTTCCACGGTGGTCGCTCGCTGGGAAAACAGGCGAACAGCTTGCGCACTTGCCGGCTGTCAGGCAAGCGCTTCCAGATCATGAAGCGCATGGATGCCTGGACCTACGCTTGCGGGCAACAAGGAGCCATCACCATGAACAAGCAGGATGTGATCAGGAAAGTTGCCGCAAAGACGGGACAGCCGCCGGCGCAGTGCGCGGCGACCCTGAAGGCTTTCGAAGCTATTTGCGGCGATGCCCTGACCAACATGTTAAAGGGCATCAAGCATGATCACGGCCGTGTCATCACCGAGATGGCCAGCAAAACCGGCCAGAGCGAACAGGCATGCGAGGTCGCGATGAAGGCATTCGATGAGGTGTTCGAGATCGCCTTGAGCGCCAAGCTCGGCTTCCTCAGAAGGAGCAGCACGTAAGCTCGGCTACCCGCGGCCGGGCCGCCCACCTCTCCCACAGGGACTACCTTCAAGTCGCCCGGAGGGGAGAGGAAAAGGCTCGCTTAGCCGTTCTTGCGGAAATACAGCCAGGCCGCCAAGGCCAACACGACGGCGGGCAGCAAGTTCGCGAGAAATGGCGGAACGCCATAGACCGTGCCGAAATTCACCATCGCCTTCTGCAGGAAGTACCAGCCGATGGCGAGCAGCATGCCGATAAACATGCGCTTGCCCAGGCCACCCGAACGCAGCGTGCCGAACGCGAACGGCATGGCGCACAACACCAGCACCAGCACGTTGAGCGGATAGAGCGCACGCGTCCAGAACGCGGAGGCATACACGCCCGGGTTCTGATTATTCGCTTCCAGATAGGAGATATTGCGCCGCAGATCGCGCATCGGCAGGTATTGCGGCTGGATCACCGATTGCTCCAGCACCTGCGGATTGAGGTGCGAATCCCAGCGCTGGCTGGGGATCGCGGTGCTATGCACGCCCTGCTCGTCGAGCGTGGAGCTGCGCACCTGGCTCATCACCCACTGCCGCCCATCGTGCTCGGCCGTCTGCGCCCAGTCGAAGCGGGTCACCTGCCCGTCGGGCGTGAGCGTGAATACGCGCACATCGTGCAACTGCACCGTGGCGTGCGTGCCATTGCGTTTGGCCGTCCAACCCTTGGCATTGATGATGCGATCGCCGTCGCGCGCCCACAGGCCGGACGCGCCACCCAGCCCCACATTGTTCGTCTTCAGGCGCAACTGCATGGCCTGGGCCTGCTGGTCGCCCCAGGGCGCCGCGGTTTCGCCCAGGATCACCACGCCCACAATAAGAATGGCCACCACACCCACCGCGGCCACCGCGATGCGCAACTTGGAAAGACCGCACGCACGCAGTGCCGTAAGCTCGTTGCTGCTGGCCAGTCCGCCCAGGCCCAACAAGCCACCGATCAGCGCGGCATTGCCGAACATCTCGTACAGGCGGCGCGGAAAAGTCACCAGCACGTAGACGATGGCATTGGTCAAGGTGAAGCCGTTCTTGCCCACGTTGCCGAGCTGACGCAGGAACTGGAACACCGCATCGAGGCCGGTAATCACCAGCCACACCATCAGCATGGCGCTGAGCACGGTGATGCCGACGAGCCAGTCGACCCGCTTGACGCGCAGCGCGGCAATCACGCGGCTAGCCTGCGGGGTTTGCGCTCGACGTACTGGCTACGGAACATCCACGCGGCAATGCCGAACACAATCAAACTGACCATCCACATCGGTCCTGCGTGGTGCCAGTGGCCCTTGATGATCTGGCCGCGGCACAACGCCAGCAGCAGGTAATAGAAGTAGAAGCTGAGCACGGCCAGCAGCAGGCGGCCAAAGCGCGGCTCGCGCGGTGTCTGTCGCGAAAGCGGCATGGCCAGCATCAGCAGCACCAGGGTCATCGCCGGTGCGATGGTGCGCCAGGCGAACTCGGCGCGGGCATCGGGCGTCTCCGTGCGCAGCAGCGCCATCGTGGTCAACGAAGCGGCGGGATCCTCATCGCTGTTGTCCGACTGGACGCTGGACAGCGAGGCGTCGTTGCGCTCGTACTTCATCTTGCGCCAGTTGTCCGCGCCCAGCGGCAGGTCGTACTGCCAGCCGTCCTTCAACGCCAGGAAGCGGTCGTTGCCATCGCTTTCCTGATATAGCTGGCCACGCTTGCCGGTCACCAGCTTCACATGCGTCACGTGGTCAACGCCGACGCGCTCGGTCACGATGAAGGTATTGCCGAGCTGGCTGCCATCGCGGCTCAGCTCATCCACGAAGATGATGCCACCCCGGCCCGGCAACTCGGTGAAGCGTCCGGCATCGAGGCCGGCGGCGATCACCGAACGATTGGCAGCGGCGACCAAGGCGTCCGAGGTGCGCACCGCCCACGGTCCGAGCCATAGCGACACCGCGCCGACCAGGACGGCCACGCTCAACGCGAGTATCGCCATCGGGCGCAACAGACCGTCGGCACCCATGCCCGACGAGGCGAGCACATGCATTTCGCTCTCGCGATACATGCGACCCAGGCCAAGCAAGACACCGAGGAAGGCCGACAGCGGCAACAGCGTCGTGAGGCCGGTAAGCATGTTCAGGCCCAGCACCTGGAACATCACGCTGGCCGGAAAACTGCCGTTCGCCACCTGTTGCAACACGTGCGCGAACTGCGTGCCGGACATGATGGCCAGCAGCACGATGGCGGTCGCGGCCACGTTCTGAGCCAGCTCACGCAGGAAATATCGATCGAGGATGCTCAGAAACGGTCCTCACTCTCGGAGTAGCCCGCGGCGCTGGGAGCGCGCCGGCAGGACGGGAAACGACCGCTAAGTGTACGTGCTATCGCCCGGATCATGGGGACAGGTTCTCGACATGCGATAAGATGAAGGGCTTGGCGCCGCGCCTTTCGGGGCCGGCAAACCCCAAGTTTAGCCTGTCCGAACCTTTCCGGACCTTTCTGCAGGACATCACATGACTCTCCAGTTCAGCCTTGGCTCCGCCGCTCCCGAAACCGTCGATACCCCGTGCGTGGTGGTCGGCGTCTATGAGAACGGCGTGTTCACCAGTGCCGCCGCCCGCGTTGACACCGCCGCCCATGGCGCCATCAAGCGCCAGGTGGAGAGCGGTGACATCAACGGCAAGGCCGGCACCACGACGCTGCTGTTTGCCCCCGAGGGCGTCACGGCCAAGCGCGTGCTGGTGGTTGGACTGGGAACGCAGAAGAGCCTGGATGGTGCACGCTACCAGCGCGTGAACGGTGAAGCCGTCCGCGCCCTCGGCCGCCTGCCGATCGACAGCGCCGTGTCCTACCTCAGCGAAGTCGACGTGCCCGGCCACGATGCGATCTGGCGCGTGCGCACCGCCGCGCTCGCCGCCGACCACGCCGCCTACCGCTACACCGCCACCTTCAAGCCCCGCGACAAGAGTCCCCAGCCGGAGCTGGGCGCCCTCACCCTGGCCGCGGGCCACGAGGCGCAGATCGGCCTCGACCAGGCCGTGGCCATGGCCGAAGGCGTGCGCTTTGCGCGCGAGCTGGCCAACCTGCCGCCAAACATCTGCAACCCCGCCTACATCGCTGACCAGGCCAGCCGGTTCGCCGACCAGCACGACAAAGTCAGCTGCAAGGTGCTTGATCACGAAGTCATGGGCGAACTCGGCTTCGGCTCGTTGCTGGCGGTCGGCCGCGGCTCGGCCAACAAGCCCAAGCTGGTGGTGCTCGAGTACAAGGGCGGTGCCGAGGGCGACAAGCCGTATGCCTTCGTGGGCAAGGGCATCACCTTCGACACCGGCGGCATCAGCCTCAAGCCGGGCCCAGGCATGGAAGAGATGAAGTTCGACATGGGCGGCGCCGCCGGCGTGCTCGGCAGCTTCGTGGCGACCGTGAAGCTCGGGCTGCCGGTCAACCTGGTGTGCGTGGTGCCGGCCGTGGAAAACATGCCCGACGGTGACAGCTACCGTCCGGGTGACGTGCTGACCAGCCTCTCGGGCCTGACCATCGAGGTGCTCAATACCGACGCCGAGGGTCGCCTGATCCTGTGCGACGCACTCACCTACACCGCGCAGACCTTCCATCCGAAGGTACTGATCGATGCTGCCACCCTTACCGGTGCCTGCGTCGTCGCCCTGGGCAAACATGCCAGCGGCGTGATGAGCAAGCACGACGACCTCGCCGCCGAACTCATTGCCGCCGGTGAACACGCGCTCGACCGTGCCTGGCGCCTGCCGCTGTGGGACGAATATCAGGTGCAGCTGGAATCGGGCTTTGCCGACGTCGCCAATATCGGCGGCAAGAACGCGGGCGCGATCACCGCGGGCTGCTTCCTGGCGCGCTTCACCGAAGGTCAGCGCTGGGCCCATCTGGACATCGCCGGCACCGCCTGGGACGAAGGCCGCAAGGGCCTGGCCACCGGCCGCCCGGTGTCGCTGCTGGTGCAGTGGCTGATCGACCGCAGCGTCTAAGTTCCAGCCATCGTCATTCCGGCATAGTCCGGAATGACGATCCCAACCACTCGTCCCGGCTCCCGCCCATGCCTCGTGCCGATTTCTATCTGATCGACAAGCCGCGCTTTCGCGAGCAACCGCTGTTGCTGGTGTGCGAGTTGGCCAAGCGCGCCTATGCATCGCAACAGCCCACGCTGATTCTCGCCCGCGACTTCGCCCAGGCGGAGGCGATCGACGAAATGCTGTGGGCGTTCGAAGAGGATGGCTATATCCCGCATCAGCTGGCCGGTGACGATGACGACGCGAACACGGCCGTGCTGATCGTTCCGCCCGGTATCGATACGGCGGACAGGCCGTTGCAGATCAATCTGCGCGAGGTCTGCCCGGCGGGCCAATGCGATCGCGTACTCGAAGTGGTAGCTGCCGATCCGGCGGAACGCGAGGGGTCGCGGACGCGCTGGGGCGAGTACAAGCGGCGTGGTTTTGAGGTGAACAAGTTCGATATGTAGGTGGCCCCTACGATGTAGGAGCGCACCCTGTGCGCGATTACGGTATTGCGGCTAGGTAGGATTTTCACTCGGGCCATCCTTGGCCGTCGCCCCGCGGGCAGCTGACGCTGTGCAAACCGGCATTCCTGCCGGTTTGTCGCGCACCGGGTGCGCTCCTACAAAATAAAACCGCGACGTCACCAGATCACTCCACATCGGCCGCCTCCCGCACATTCCCTTCCGACGGCTCCAGATGCTCCATGATCGCGTCGATCAGCTGCTCGCCAGTGAGCGGCTTGCGCAGGAAGCCATCCATGCCCGCGGCGCGCGCAAGCGCCTCCTCGTCACCACCCGAGCGCGCGGTGATCGCCACGATCGGCACGTGCTGGCCCAGTTCCTCGCGCTGCCGGATCAGTCGCGCAATCTGGAAGCCATCGATACCTGGCAGGTCGAGGTCCAGCAGGATCACATCGCACGGCGCCTGGGCGAGTTCGGCCAGCGCTGCCAGGCCATTGGCTACATAGCGCACCTCATGACCTGCCCGCTCCAGCAGGCCGCGGATGACCGCTGCGACGATCGCGTCGTCTTCAACCAGTAGCACGTTGAGCAATGGCGCGGGGGCACGTTCGCCGCGCGCGGTGGAGGGCTCGGTCCCTTCCGCGGCGAGCGGCAGTGGCAAGCGCACATGGAACGTGCTGCCGTAAGCCACCTTCGATTCCAACTCGATACTGCCGCCCATCATCGCCACCAGTTCGCGGCAGATGGCCAGGCCAAGACCGCTGCCCGCCCGCCGCTTGGGGCCGATCACCTGTTCGAACCGCTCGAACAAGCGCGCCTGGCTGGCCTCGGGAATGCCAGGACCGGTGTCGATGATGCTGAAACACAAGCCGTGCACGGTACGTCGCGCGCGCAAGGTGACCCCGCCGCGCTCGGTAAACTTCAGGGCGTTGTTGGCCATGTTCAGCAGCACCTGCTTGATGCGCACGGCATCGCCGATCATGCGGTGCGGCAGGTCGGCGGCGATGTCCACATCGAAACGCAGCCCCTTGGCTTTCGCCTGACTCAGCTCGAGATGGGCCACGTCATCGACCAGCGAACGCGGATCGAATGGCGCGAGCTCCAGATCCAGCTTGCCCGCCTCGATGCGCGCCAGATCGAGGGCGTCGTTGAGCAGCTTAAGGAGCATGCCGCCTGAGCGTTGCATGGCTTCGGCGTAATTGCACTGGACCTGGCTCAGCGGTGTGCTCAACAACAATTCAGCCATGCCCAGCACACCGGTCATGGGCGTGCGTATCTCGTGACTGAGTGTGGCGAGGAATTGGGTTTTTGCCGCGCTCGCCTGTTCTGCCAGACGGCTGCGCTGCTCGGCCAGCTGGATCTGATGGCGTTGGGCCAAGCGACGCCGCCATGCCTGCAAGGCCAGCCACAGCACCAGCACGGCCAGCAGCAGGTAGCCGCACCATGCCCACCACCGTGCCCATGGCGGCGCCTGCACATGGATCTGCAAGGGCGCCGGTAGGCGTACCCATTCGCCATCGGCACCCGCTGCCATCACCTCGAGCGTGTAGTCGCCGGTCCCCAGGCCGGCGAAGTCGCGTTCGCCGCGGCTGCCGGTGTCCACCCATCCTGCGTCCACGCCGTGCAGGCGAAAACGGTAGCGGTTGGCGGCCGGGTCGATGTACGAGAACACGCGTGACTCGATATTGAGTCCACGATCCTTCCAGCCGACAAACAGCTCGCCGGATGAGGGTACCGGGATATCCTGCAGCAGGCCGTCACGACGAACGCTGATGCGCGTGATCCCCACTTGAGGTGGCGTGCCGTGCTCGTCGATGCGATTGGGATTGAAGCCCATCACGCCGCCAAGCGTGGGCGCATAGATGGTGCCATCCGCAGCGCGACCGAAGCCGCGCAGGAACTCGCCATTGCTCAGGCCATCCTGCAAGCCGAGTTCGCGGAAGCGGCCGCTGGCCGGGTCGAAACGCCAGAGGCCATCGCGACCGAAGATCCACACGCGCCGATGCCGGTCCACCGCCAGATCGACCACGTTGATCGACGGCCACCCATGCGCCCCATCGACGATGCGGTCCAGCGCCAGACCAGCACCTTCGTAGTGATAGTGCTCGAGTCCGTGGGGCCGGGCCATCCACAGGCCGTCTTCGCCAAAGTCGAAGGCATCCACGGCCTGGTTGTTGTTGACGCCAGGCACCGGCTCGAAATGTTCGCGCGTGCGATCCAGGCGCAGCATGCCGCCATCGCTGGCGTACCAGAAGGTGCCGCGGTTGAGCGTAATCTGGCTGCCCCAGCGGGCCTTTTCGTCCGCCGGTACAAAGGGGACCGGCGAGACCTCCATCGTCTCCTGATCGACGCGGAACAGACCCTCGCCAAACGTACGTGCGTAGAGCTTGTTATCCGGACCAACCTCCACTTCGAGCGGATGGCGCATGCCTTTGCTGCTCGAAGGCACCATGTCGAGCTTGCCGTTGCTGTAGCGAAACAGGGCGCCCTGCACGGTGATCCACAACCGCGACTGCGCATCCTGGGTCATGCCCAACACATCGCCGCGCAAACCGGACAGCACATGCTCGACCGCGCCACTGGACGGCCACAGCCGGTCGACGCGGCCATGACGCTCGCCCACCCAGATGGCGCCATCCCAGCCGCGGGCAATGGCATAAGCCACCGAATCCCGCAGGCTCCGGTCATCGTCAGGAATATGGGTGAAACGGCTGACGCTGTTCCAGCCGGGAGCGAGATAGGCCACACCGCCATCGAACAGGGCAATCCACAGCCCGCCCTCGTTGTCCGCCTGGATTTGCCATACCCAGGTGCCCGGCAGGTTGCCGTACAGCACCGGCTGGTCGACCACTCCCTGGATCGGCGCGTCCTTGCCATTACGCAGGAACAGCCCACGCTGGGTGCCCACCCATAAGCGCCCGGCACCATCGCGCACACTGGTCAGCACATTGGTTTCGGGCAGCTCGCCACGCCCGACCTGCCGGGCGACGTCATCGCTGCCGACCACGAACAATCCGTGCGACGAGGCGATGCGGATCTCGTCGCCATCACCGTCGATGCGCCAGGCGTCCAGCGCCTGCCCGGCCCGATCCGAGGTGATCGCATGAAATCCACCCGCCGCATCGCGACGAAAAACGCCATTGTCGCTGCCGACCCACAGCTGCCCGCGCGTGTCCACGAACAAGGCCCCGACCGTGCCCAGCGCGGCCGCATGATCACCCGCCGGCGGCACCACCACATGATCGAAGCCACGACCATCGACGCGCAGGCGATCAAGACCCGCCGCGGTGCCGACCCAGATCGTGCCATCGCCGGTCTGCGCGATCGACCATGCCTTGTCGCTGCTCAGGCTCGCCGGGTCCTCCGGCTGGTAGCCCCAATGCTGGAACGCATCGGAGCGCTCGTCATAACGATTGAGACCCGCTTCCAGCCCGGCGGCCCACAGATGTCCGCCGCGGTCGAACAGCAGGGCGGAGATGCCATTGTTGAACAGCGATTGCGGCTCGCCCGCCACGTGGCGGAACACCTTGAAGCCCACACCATCATAGCGGGCGATACCGCTCTTGGTGCCAAACCACATCGCGCCATCCGGCGCTTGCGCCACGGTATACACACTGCTGCTGGGAAGCCCCTCGGCCGTGCCGTAGCGACGGAACTGCGGCGTTGGCAGGGCGGGGGCAGCCGCAGGCGCGACGGCAGCGGTGGGCGCTGCCGCCGTGGGTGCGGTTCCGAACAGGAAGACGCTGAGCAGCAAAGACGACAGCATGGACTCCCCCCAAGTGGCTCGATCATGCCAGAGCCACCGCGCCAGAACGACCCGCCGCTTGGTCCAATAGCGCCCCCGACCGACTAGCCGACCCATGCATCGTTTTGTGAAGACCGGGACAGGCCGACTTGCCCCTGCACGCGTGCTCCATGCGTGGCCCGCGCCCACCGGCCCTCCATGGCTCTACCATGCGTCGATGTCCCGACGACTACGCTGGCTGCTCGCTGCTATCGCCCTCGCCGCCCTGCTATGGCTATTGCTGGCCATTGCCGAACGGGCACTCGCGCTGGCGCAACGCTTTCTTGGCCTGCCGACCTGGCTGCAATGGACCTTGGGCGCCACGCTGGCCTTGTTCGCCGTCGCCGGACTTGCAGTGCTTTGGTGGCTGGTAAGACCACGTCGGAAACGCAAGGCGGTACCCGCGCCCGATCGCAGCGGGTTGGAGCGGCGCGTCGAACGCCTGCGCGACCAGGGCGCGGACACGCAGGCGCTCGGCGCCGAACTGCTCGAACTGGATCGACGCCGCGCCACGGCCCGCATGTACGTTGCGCTGTTCGGCGAGATATCGACGGGCAAGTCCACCCTGATCCGCGCGATGTCGCCGTTGTCCGCGGCGAGCAGCGATGTCCGTGGCGGCACCACGCGCCAAGTGGCGCACTACGACAGCGTGCTTGCGGATGGCCGCACGCTGGTCATCGCGGACGTGCCCGGCAGCCGCGAGGCCGATGGCGTGGCCCACGAGACTCTGGCCCGCGATGAGGCGTTGCGCGCGCACGCCGTCGTCTACCTCTGTGCGGGCGATCTCTCGCGCACGCAGATGGAGGAAGTGCGCTGGCTCGCCGCGTTCGGCAAGCCTCTACTGTTGGTGCTCAACAAGGCCGATCAATGGAGCACGCAGGAGCTGGAGCAACTGCGCCGGCGGCTGCGCGAGCAGACCAGGGGGCTGGCAAGTGCGGTCGTCACGGTCAGCGCCGGAGGATCCGAGCACTTCCAGCGACAGCTGGCGGACGGCGGCATCGAAAGAGTGGAACGCCTGCGCAAACCAGCGCTACAACCTTTGATCGACGCCTTGTCGCGCCTTACCGCTGCTGGCCCCGAAAGTCTTGAGCCGCAACGCGAACACGCGGTACTCGCCGGCCTGCACGAGCGCACCGGTGCGCTGGAAGCACAGACGCGTGCCGTCGCGAGCGAGCGCATCGTCCGCAAGTACGCACGCCGCGCCATCGTCGGTGCGATGGCGGCGGTGGCGCCGGGCAGTGACCTGATCATCCAGGGCGCGCTGGCGGCCGCATTGACCCGCGAACTGGCAGCCCTGTATGAGGTGCGCGTAAGCGACGTGCAAATTGAGGACTTCGTGCAGCAGGCCAAGCTCACCCTGCGCACCGGCAGCTCCATCGTGCTCGCCATTGCCGGCAACGCGCTGAAGGCGTTCCCGGGCCTCGGCACACTCGGCGGTGGCGTACTGCATGCGTTTGCCTACGCGCTGATCTTCGACAGCATGGGCCGCGCCCTGGCTAGCTCGCTGGCCGAGCGCCAGGCACTGGACCAGGACGATGCCAGCGCGCGACTCAAGCACCTGCTCACCGAGACGGGCAGCGCGCGCATCCGCCAATTGGCCACACTTACGATGGATACCCTGCGTGAACGTGACGATGACAAAGGCGCGACACCCGGCTGAACGCAACCGAGGTGTCGCCGTTCGGGAAACAATATGTTCTGGCGAGGCGGCTGGCATCGCCGCCGCCGTTCCTCCAGACTTCCGCACATGATCAGCTCGCGCCTTCCCCGCTGGGCCCTATCCCTGTTCGCCGGCTTGCTGCTCAGCGCCGGCGCGCAGGCAGCGCCTGTCAGTTATCGCTACGACACCACGCATAGCCAGATCGTTTTCAGCATCGACCACAACGGTTTCTCGCGACCGTTCGGGCGACTGCATATCGCGCAGGGCTGGCTACGCTTCGATGCTGCGGACTGGACCCAGTCGGCAACCGAGCTGGACATCGATCTGGCCAGCCTCGACATGGGTGACGAGGCCTGGAACGCCGCGGTGCGCAAGCCCGCCTATCTGGATGCCGAACGGTCCCGCTACGCGCATTTCGTCAGCACCTCGGTAGAGCGAAAAGACGATCAGCACGGCGTGTTGCACGGCAACCTCACCTTGCGCGGCATCACCCGCCCCATCGATCTTGCGTTCACCGTCAACCGCATTGGCACCACCGTCTACGGCATGCATACCACCGCTGGCTTTTCCGCCAACACCATGTTCAATCGCGACGACTTTGGCATCACCGCCACCCCCAATTCGATCGGCCATGGCGTCAGCGTGTGGCTGGAACTGGAAGCGATCCAGGACGATCACGTTCAAACCACCAAGGAGTCACCATGAGTCTGCGCAGCACCCGTCGCCAATGGGGCTCGGTCGCCAAGTTTCTCCACTGGACCACCGCGCTATTGATCCTTGGCAATGGCATCTTCGGCCTGGCGATGGACCTGGCCAGTTCGCCGATGCAGCAGATCAACTGGCTGGCCCTGCACAAATCGATCGGCCTTACCGTGCTGGCCTTGCTGTTGTTGCGACTGCTTTGGCGCTGGCGCGACGACCGCCCGGTGGAGGAACCCGCACCGCGCTGGCAGAAGATCGCCGCACACTCGGTCCACGGCCTGCTCTACCTGCTGATTGCTGCCTTGCCGCTTAGCGGCTGGTGGTTCAATTCGATCTCGGGCAAGCCGCTGCAGTTCTTCAAGCTGTTCAATCTGCCTGCGCTGACACAAGCCAATCCTGCTATGCGGCATACCGCGCACGCGTTGCATGAATACATGTTCTGGATCCTGGTGGCCGTGCTAGTACCTCACATCGCCGGCGCATTGAAGCATCACCTGTTTGATCGCGACAACGTCCTGCTCCGCATGCTTCCCTACCGTCGCCTGCGCGAGAGCTCCCCCTCCCAAGGAGAACCCTGATGAAACGCCCTGCCCTCACGTTCCTCGCGCCGTTGCTGCTGACACTAGCCTTGCCCAGCCTTGCCAGCGCCGCTGACTACGCCGTGCAGCCGGCAGCGAGCAAACTCGGTTTCACCGGCAGCTTCCAGGGCCAGTCGTTCGATGGCACGTTCGGCAAGTGGACGGCAGCGATCAGCTATGACGCCGCCAAGCTGACCACGTCCAAGTTCGACGTCCAGGTCGATCTGACCAGTGCCAAAACCGGCGACAACGACCGCGACGGCGCCCTGCCTGGGCCCGACTTCTTCAATGCCGCCAAGTTTCCGCAGGCGCATTTCGTCACCACCGGCTTTCGTCAGAATGGCGCGCAGGTGATGGCCGATGGCAACCTCACGCTGCGCGGCGTCACCAAGCCGGTGAGTCTGACGATCGCGTTCAAGCCACAAGGCACTGGCGCCACCCTGGATGTAAGCGGCTCGGTGAAGCGCCTCGATTTCGGCGTAGGCGGCGGCGATTATGCCGACACCTCGGTGATCGGTGCCGACGTGAAGATCAACGCACATCTCGTGCTCGCCGCGAAGTAACTCGCCGACATGGCGGTCGACGCGCTGTGGCGACGCTTGCGTGGCTGGCTCAAGCCAGACGCGCCCGTCGCCAGCGTCGCTGGCGACACCGCCCACATGGACACCGCCCAGTCGCGCATGACGGCAAGTCTGCGCAGCCTGCTCGATGATCCCACGATCTCGCCGACGATCCGCAGCGAACTCGCGGCGGATTTCGGCCGCATCGAGGCGATGCTCGAACGGCTGGAACGTGGTGAGCTGCATGTCGCCGTGTTTGGTCGCGTCTCCGCTGGCAAGTCGGCGCTCGGCAACGCACTGCTCGGTCGCGAGGCTTTTACGGTCGGCGTGCTTCATGGCACCACCGATGCCGCTCAACAAGCCATGCTCGACGAAGCCATCCAGGACGGCCTGGTGCTGATCGACACACCGGGCATCAATGAGCTGGATGGTGAGGCCCGCGAACGGCTGGCCTTCGAAGTCGCCGAAGTCAGCGACCTGGTGATCTTCGTCGCCGATGGCGACCTGACCCGCGATGAGCTGGACGCCATCCGCACGCTCGCCGCCACGCAGCGCCCCTTGCTGCTTGCGCTCAACAAGGCCGATCGCTATCGCGCGGATGAACGCGACGCGTTGCTCGAGCGACTGCGCGAGCGCACGCTTGGAGCGATCCGGCCCGAGGATGTGATTGCCGTCGCTGCACGCCCGTCTCCGCAGCGCGTGCTGGATATCGATACTCATGGCCGTGAGCGCGCCCACGAACAGGCGCGACTGCCCGAGGTGGCGGCACTGCGGGAGCGCCTGCTTGCCATCGCACAACGCGAAGGTAAGACACTGTCGGCACTCAACGCGGGTCTGTATGCCGGTCGGCTCACCGATCAGGTCAGCGCACGCATTGCCGCCAGCCGGCGCCAGCTGGCGAGTCGCCTGATCAGGCAATACTGCATCGCCAAGGGCGTGGCAGTGGCGCTCAACCCCATCCCGGTGGCCGATCTTCTCGCCGCTGCCGGCCTCGATGCAGCGATGGTGGTGCAACTGTCGCGCGTATATGGCCTGCCGTTGACCCGCGCCGAATCCGGGCGTCTTGTCGTCGTCATCTCGGCGCAACTGGCGGCCTTGATGGGTGCGATCTGGGGTGTGCAGTTGGTGGCGTCCACGCTCAAAGGCGTCAGCGCCGGGCTCTCCGTCGTGGTCACCGCAGCCGCCCAAGGTGCCTTGGGCTGGTACGCCACGGTCTTGATCGGACGCGCGGCGGAACGCTATCTCGTCGCCGGCAAATCCTGGGGCGAACAAGGCCCCAAGCGCGTCGTCGCCGAGATTGTCGCCAGCCTCGATCGGGATTCGATCCTGCGTGAAGCGCGCGAGGAAATTCTCAGGCGCCTAAAATCACACTGACGCGTTCTTGTAGAAGCGCACCCTGTGCGCGATCACGGCATCGCCGCTGCGTAGGCTTTTCACTCGGGCCATCCTTGGCCCTCGCCCTGCTGGCAGCTTGCGCTGTGCAAAGCAGCAGTCCTGCCGCTTTGTCGTGCACAGGGTGCGCTCCTACGGGGTTTGGGCAAGGAACAGACGGAGCGTTGCCGCATCGAACGGCCAGTCCAGCTCACGGCCATCGCGGACATCGCGCAGCACCGGCACACGCACGCCGTAACGCTCCTCCAGCGCCGCATCGTCATCGACCCAGACGCTGTCGAAATCCGGCACGCGCGCCTCGGCCATCACAGCCAGCGCCTGGTCGCATAGGTGGCAGTAGTCGCGTTGGTAGAGCACGAATCGCATAGGCATAGGTGGTGAACGATACGCGAGCGTTCGATCACCCGCGAGCGCGCCATGGCGGCTCCGCCAGAGCGAGGTCGCCGGCCATACGCTCGCGCACTGAACGACGCCCCGCTGCGGCGCGGCAAGCATCGCCACGCGGCCTGCGTAGAATAGGCAGCCCTCCCCGCCCACATTGCGCATTCCATGGCTGTCAGCGTATTCGACCTGTTCAAGATCGGTATCGGTCCATCCTCCTCGCACACCGTTGGCCCGATGCGGGCGGCGGCGCGTTTTGCCGAGCGCTGGCTGGAAGAAAAAGGCGTGCTCGATCGCGTCACGCGCGTGCGCGCGGAGTTGTATGGCTCGCTGGCGATGACCGGCCGTGGCCACGGTACCGACAAAGCGGTGCTGCTCGGCTTCGAAGGTGCGCATCCTGACACGGTCGATCCCGACCGGATTCCCGAGACGCTGGCGCGTATCCGTTCGACCCATCGCCTGCGCGTGCTTGGCAAGCACGAAATCGAGTTCGAGGAAAAGCGCGACCTGGTCTTCAACAAGCGCCAGAAGCTGCCGTTCCACACCAACGGCATGCGCTTCTCCGCCTACGACGCCGAGGGCCATGAACTGGCCACGCGTGATTACTACTCCGTCGGCGGCGGCTTCGTGGTGAATCACGACGAAGCGGCCGAAGACCGCATCGTGGCCGACACCACCGAGCAGCCGTATCCCTTTTCCACCGGCGACCAGATGCTCGCGCTGTGCGAAAAGCACGGCATGACCATCGCCCAGTTGATGCTGGAGAACGAAAAGGTCTGGCGCAGCGAGGAGGAAACACGCGCAGGGCTGCTGGTCATCTGGAAGGCCATGCAGGATTGCGTCAATCGCGGCCTGCGTTCGCCCGGCGTGCTTCCCGGCGGTCTCAAGGTGGTGCGTCGCGCACCAGCGATGGCCGCTGAATTGCGCAACGAACCCGAGGCGGCGCTGAAGGATCCCCTGACCATCCTCGACTGGGTGAACCTCTACGCGCTCGCGGTGAACGAAGAAAACGCGGCCGGTGGCCGCGTGGTGACGGCGCCGACCAATGGCGCGGCCGGCATCGTGCCAGCGGTGCTGCACTACTACCACCGCTTTTGCCCGAAGTCGGACGAGAACGGCATCGTCGATTTCATGCTCACCGCCGGCGCCATCGGCATTCTCTACAAGGAGAACGCCTCGATCTCCGGCGCCGAAGTAGGCTGCCAGGGTGAAGTGGGCGTGGCCTGCTCGATGGCCGCCGGTGGCCTCACCGCCGCACTGGGTGGCAACGTGCTGCAGGTGGAGAACGCCGCCGAAATAGGCATGGAACACAACCTCGGCCTGACCTGCGACCCGATCGGCGGGCTGGTGCAGATCCCCTGCATCGAGCGCAATGCGATGGGCTCCGTCAAGGCGATCAACGCCAGCCGCATGGCGCTCAGGAGCGACGGCAAGCACCGTGTGTCACTGGACAAGGTCATCGCCACCATGCGCGACACCGGGCGCGACATGAAGGACAAGTACAAGGAAACCTCGCGTGGCGGGCTGGCAGTGAACGTCATCGAGTGCTGACGTGGCACTTGCCCCTCTCCCCTTCGAGGAGAGGGAGCTAACAGCTCGCCCTTTCCACAACCGATTCAACCACCTGCCTGCTGCGTCGCGTCACGGCCCATGACTCCCGTCAGGCTGACAGCGCCGCGCCGGGTCTGTCATCATCCGCCCCTTGTGTCGCCCGGGTGGCGGCCCGTCGATCCACAGACCTGGGAACCCGCATGTCTTCATCCAGCCCCATCCGCCGCGATGTCGGTCCCTTCGCCCTGATGCTTACCGGCCTGGGCTCGATCATCGGCTCCGGCTGGTTATTTGGTGCGGCTCGCGCGTCCAGTCTGGCCGGCCCCGGCGCGGTATGGGCATGGGTCCTGGGCGCGGCGATCATCATGACGATCGCCCTGACCTATGCCGAACTCGGCGCCATGTTCCCCGAGTCCGGCGGCATGGTGCGCTACAGCCATTACTCGCATGGCTCGCTGGTCGGCTTCATCGGCGCCTGGGCCAACTGGATCGCCATTGTGTCGGTGATTCCGGTCGAGGCGGTCGCCTCGGTGCAGTACATGCACCATTGGCCGTTTGAATGGGCGCACAGCCTGTCCACGCCGATGGGCAACGGTCATATCGAACTGACGACGGCTGGCATGGCGATCGCCAGCGTGCTGGTGCTGGTGTATTTCCTGCTCAACTTCTGGAGCGTGAAGCTGTTCGCGCACTCCAACACCGCCATCACTACCTTCAAGCTGGTGGTTCCCGCCGCCACCGGCCTTCTGCTGATCGCCAGCGGCTTCCATCACGAAAACTTCTCGGTCGGCATTCATGGCGACCAGCACGCGATCGATTTTCCGGCCATTCTCACTGCCATAACCACCGCCGGCATCGTCTTCAGCTTCAACGGTTTCCAGAGTCCGGTGAATCTCGCTGGCGACGCGCGCAACCCCGGTCGCAGCATTCCGCTCGCGGTGGTTGGTTCGATCGCCATCGCCACGGTCATTTATGTGATTTTGCAGGTTGCCTATATCGGCGCGGTGCCGACCGAACTGCTGGCCAAGGCCGGCTGGCACGGCATCAACTTCAGCTCGCCGTTTGCCGACCTGGCGATCATTCTTGGGCTGCAGTGGATGGCTTGGCTGTTGTTCGTCGACGCCGTGATCAGCCCCAGCGGCACCGGCATCACTTATACCGCCACTACAGCACGCATGATTTACGGCATGGAGCGCAACGGCACGATGCCGAAGATCTTCGGTCGCCTGCACCCGAAGTGGGGCATCCCGCGCCCGGCCATGTGGCTCAATCTCATCGTCTCGTTTATTTTTCTGTACAACTCTCGCAGCTGGGATTCGCTGGCAGCCGTGATCGGTGTGGCCACCGTGATCTCCTATCTCACCGGTCCGGTCAGCGTGATGACGCTACGTCGCACGGCAGCCGACATGCATCGACCGTTCCGTCTTGCTGGTTTGCCCGTGCTCGCAGCCATCGCCTTCATCATGGCCACGGAGCTGCTGTACTGGGCAGCATGGCCGCTGACTGGCAAGATCATCCTGCTGATGGTTGTCGCCTTGCCGGTCTACATTTACTACCAGGCGAAAGCGGGCTGGCACGACATGGGTCGCCAACTCGGCGGCGCATGGTGGCTGATCGTTTACCTGCCCACCATCGCCCTGATCTCCTGGGCCGGCAGCTCGAAGTTCAACGGCCATAACTACATTCCCTACGGCTGGGACTTGCTACTGGTCGCCGTGCTCGGCTTGATCTTCTATATCTGGGGCGTGAAGTCAGGCTGGCGCACGCCTTCGGTGGAAGCGGCGGAGGCAGAAGCGTCCAATCGCCCCTCGCAACACTAAGGCGCCCCCGCATCAGGAAATTGAAAACGCGCGGTGATGAGCCGCGCGTTTTTTTATTTTGCCCAGGCTGAATGCCCGACGAAAGTCAGTTCGGAGCCAGCGCGAGCACATCGCCGAGCAGCGCCTGCGCCGTCACCTCCGGCCCCGCGCCCGGCCCCTGGATCACCAGCGGCTGGGTGTTGTAGCGCGTGGTGGTGAGGGCGAACTGGTTGTCGGTGCCATACAGCCGCGTAGCCGGATGGTTCGCGGGCACTTCAACCAGGCCGACGCGAGCGCGGCCGCGTTGATTGAGGCGGGCAAGAAAGCGTAGCGAGCCGCCGCGCGACTTCGCTTCCGCGTGGCGGGTGGCGAGCGGTTCGTCCAACTCTTCCAGGCGGGCGAGGAAGGTTTCCAGGTTCACCGCGCGCAGCGACTCGGGCACCAGGCTTTCCACTTCCACCTCATCCGGGCGCAGCGCGAAGCCCGCGCAACGGGCGAGGATCAGCAGTTTGCGGGCGACGTCTTCGCCCGACAGATCGGAACGCGGATCGGGCTCGGTATAACCCAGTTCGCGTGCGCGGCGCAGCAGGGCTGAGAATGGCTGGCTGCCGTCGTACTGGTTGAACAAGTAGGAAAGCGAGCCGGAAAACACGCCCTCCAGGGTGAGCAAGGCATCGCCGCATTGGCGCAGGCGGCGCAGCGTGGACAGCACCGGCAGGCCGGCACCCACGGTAGCCGAATCACCATAGCGCCCGCCCTGCGCCAAGGCGCTTTGCAGCGAGCGCCAGCCCGGCAGATCGCCACCGGCCAGCGACTTGTTGGCGGTGACGACGTGATAGCCACGCGCCAGCCAGTCCGCATGGCGTGAGGCGAGCGCACCGCAGGCGGTGGCGTCGATGATCACCTTGATCCCGGCGTCGCTCGCATCGAGTGCGCTCAGCAACACGGCATCGTCGCGGTGGTCGCCGTGACTCTTGAGCTTTTCGCGCAAGGCGCGATCGGCCAGCAGTTCGACCTGGGTCTGCTGGCGACGCGAATTGGCGGCGCCCACCAGGCGGATCGAAGCCGCTGCTGGCGTGTTGAGCAGCTTCAGAAAAGCACCGCCGACCACACCGGTGCCCAGCAGTACCGAGGCGATGGTAGGAGCGGTTTTAGCTGTGACTGCGTGGCCTGCTGGGATCGCGGCTGAAGCCGCTCCCACGATGCCTGCCTCCGCCACGGCACTCATGCGCTCACCCTGCGTTTGGCGTAGCCCACCGCTTCCGCGCGGCTGAGCGCGGCATCGAGATCACGCAGCAGATCGTCGCCATCTTCGATACCGACCGAAAGGCGCAGCAGGCTATCGGCGATACCGGCGGCGCGACGCGCCTCCGGTGCCATGGCGGCATGCGTCATCGACGCGGGATGGGCGATCAGGCTTTCCACGCCACCCAGCGACTCGGCCAGCGAGAAATAGTGCAGTCCGTCGACAAAGGCCTCGATGTTGGACACATCGCCTTGCAGTTCAAAACTCAGCATCGCGCCAAAGCCCAGTTGCTGGCGTGCCGCCAGCGCATGACCGACATGACTCTCCAGGCCCGGGTAATAGACCTTGCTCACCGCCGCATGGCCGTCCAAACGATCGGCAATGAGGACGGCGTTTTCCTGATGCTGACGCAGGCGCACGCTTAGGGTGCGCAGGCCACGCAAGGTAAGGAAGCTATCGAACGGGGCGCCGGTGAGGCCATTGCAGTTGCCCCACCACTTGAGCTGCTCGGCCACCGCGGGATCACGCGCTACGACCGCGCCACCCACCACGTCGCTGTGGCCGTTGATGTACTTGGTGGTGGAGTGGACCACCACGTCCGCCCCCAGGGTCAGCGGCTGTTGTAGGGCCGGCGACAGAAAAGTGTTGTCGACCACCACCAGCGCGCCGACGGCATGCGCGGCCTGCGCCACGTGGCGGATATCGGTGATGCGCAGCAACGGATTTGACGGCGTTTCCACCCATACCAGGGCCGGCTTGCCGGCGAGGCCCTCGGCCAGGGCATGGCCGTTGGTGAGGTCGATGAACTTGACCTGGAAGCGCCCCTTCTTGGCCCAGGCATCGAGCAGTCGCCAGGTGCCGCCATAGCAGTCGTGCGCGGCGAGAATGGTCGCCCCTGCCGGCACCAGCTCCAGTGCCAGCGCCACCGCCGCCATGCCGCTGGCCGTCACGACGGCACCGGCGCCCTGTTCCAGCTCGGCCAGCGCCTCACCCAGCAGGTCGCGCGTGGGATTGCCGCTTCGCGAGTAATCGTAGGCACGCTTGCCGCCCAGCCCGGTGAAGGCGTAGTTGGTCGACAAATGCAACGGCGGTACCACGGCGCCGTGTTGGGTATCGGACTCGATGCCAGCACGCACGGCGCGGGTACAGGGGGACGGGGTCTCGCTCATGGGTGTATCTCCGTGCGTATAGCGTTGCCGTGGGTGGCAAGGGCGTTGGTATGTGGGTCAACAACCGGCCAGCGCATCGCGCAGCAACGGCGCGAGACGATCGGTTTCCTTGAGGAAGGCGTCATGCCCGTAGGGCGACTCGACCACTTCGAGCGTAGCCGGACCCAACAAGCGGCGCTGCAGCTCGCACAGGTCCGCGAGCGGCACCAGCCGGTCGGAGGGAAAGCCGATCAGCGTGGCCGGCGCGGCAATCTGCTCCGGCGGCACGTCATGCAGGTCGATGGATTCGGATAGCGCCAGGAAACGCTCGACGTCGAAACGCTCGACGAAACGGCGACCGGCGTGTTCCAGATAGTCCTCGACCGGGAAATGGAAACGACCGTCGCGAAATTCCGGCGCGGCGCTGAAACGGCGGGCGAACTCGTCGCTGCCGCGATACGTCGTCATCGCCAGCTGGCGGGCCAGCGCCAGTGCCTGCTCCGGCTGGCCGCAGTCCTGGCCCAGGCGCACGATGCCGCGCTGAACCGAGCGCTGTGCGGTCGCCAGCGGATGCGGGCGATGGGCACCGGCCAGCAAAATCAGCCGCCCCAGCGCATACGGATGGCGCGCCGCAAACGCCAGCGCCGCCATGGCGCCGTAGGAGGAGCCGATAAAGGCATGCACACGCCCGATGCCAAGCGCCTCCACCAGGGCAGCCAGGGCATCGGCCTGGTCCTCGCTGGAGATGGCCTGCACGCCGTCGAGGTCGGCCGGGGTGATCCAGTCGATCGAGAGCACACGATAGCGCTGCAGATCCAGTGGAAGCCCGCTACCGACCAGGGCCTGCCACCACCCGGGAGCGGCCTCGCCGTCGAGCGTTACCACGTCGCGGCTGGCCGAGATGCCGCCCTGCACGATCACCGTGGGGGCATCCGGGGCGCCACACCACAGGTAGCTCACGTCAAGCTCGCATGGCGCGCTGCCGTACTTCGGGGTGATCTGGATACGGCGCGTGCAGCGCTGGGTGGTGAGGTCCGGCCGCATGGCCGCGCCGGCCGCAGCAAGGGCGGAAACGCTGGGCGTCAGGGGCTGCGGCTGGCTGGACATCTGCTTCTCTCCGGTCGGCATCGACCTACGGACCGGAGAGGAGAGGAGAGCGCGTCACGGCGCAAGAACAGCGCGGCGGTGCGGATCTACCCTCATCTCGCGGCGTGCGCCCTAAGCGCTGCCGCAGGAATTGGCACCGTCGCGGAACTGTTCCGCAGGTTGCCCCGGCTTCAAAGGGCCTGTCCCTCCGCCGGTCTCGATGAGTTCGGTAGAATCTAGCTTCGCTCGCGCCATGTGTCAATAGACGTCTAAACGTCTAGGCGCATAGACTCCAATAGAAGATAGGCCATGACGGTCGTTGGTTACAACTAAAACCAGTTCCAGTCTCGCTTTGCGCCTCATCGCGCCAGGGCGCCCAGAGGCCCTGGCGCGGCGCCGGAAAACTACTGCTTGACCGCTATATAGGACATGGTCCGGCCCTGCAATTTGTCCTCGTAGACCATATCCATGCTCTTTCCGTCCGCGCTCAGGGTCGATTTCACGACCGCAATGATCTTGCCGTTGCGCATGTCGGTTTCCACGAGGGAGTTCTTGCCGACCTGTTTCACCTTCACCGTGGAGATACCGGGGTCCCCCTTGTAGGGGGCCTCGGTGCCATCCGTCTTGGCCTGGTAGGACTGCCCAGTCGGCGTGCTCATGCCGAGCTTGCCGCCGTCCTCCTTATAGGTGAACAACAAACCGTTGTCGGAGAAGCCCGCGATATCGGACGTCACCCAAGAACCCGAAATGGCATGCGCGCCGGCCGGACCTTTCGCCACCTGCTTCATGCCGCCTTTGCCGGTCACCGGATCGCTACTGGTGTTGCTGCTGTCGGTGAACTCGAATTGGGCCGTCGCCCCATCCGGCGATACAGTCGTGGTCGAGGTCGACACTACCTTGCCGCCCTTCTTCTCGGTTTCCTTCACGGTATGGTCGTCCACCACCTGCACAACCATCGTGTCGTAATAGGGGTGCCCGGTAACCTTCTGGTCGGTGCCGTCCGCCTTGACCTTGATGGCTGGCACACAGGTCTTGCACTCGTACATGCCGTTCTGAAGCACGATCACATCGGGCTTCTTGGACATCTGCACCTTGTTGGTGTCGATCTTCCAGGTGCCGTCGAAGGCGCTCTGCGCCATCGCGTACGCCGGACAAAGCAGGACCAGCAGACCGATACACAGTGACTTCTTCATGGTTGCGACTCCCCAGATAGTGAGTGTGGCCAGGCATTGCCCATCGCCCCCCATGCCGACGCCCCTGTCGTTCGAGCACGACTCCCTTCCGGACCCAGCCGTTCGAACGTACGCCCGCCCCCAACCCCTAGCAATCAGCTGAAAGGGTTAGAAAAAGCCCGGATCTGTCGGCCCGAATTTGCGACCCGGCACCCCGCCTGCAACACTGCGTCGCACCTAGGCCACGCATCGGCAACCACCATGTCCATCGCCGCCAACCTTGTCATTGCCCTGGTTGCCCTGCTGCACGTCTGGTTTCTGATCCTGGAAATGTTCCTGTGGGACAAACCCTCAGGGCGGCGCGCGTTCGGACTCACGGCCGAGTTCGCCGCCCAGTCCAAGGTGCTGGCAGCCAACCAGGGGCTCTACAACGGCTTTCTGGCCGCGGGGCTGTGCTGGGGACTGTGGCTGGGCGGCAACGGCACCGATATCAAGCTGTTCTTTCTCGGCTGCGTGCTGATCGCCGGACTGTTCGGCGGCCTGACGGCGAACCGAAAAATACTCGCCATCCAGGCCCTGCCGGCCCTGATCGGGTTGGCCCTGGTGGCGCTAGCCTGATCGCCGGCAGGGACGGGATCTGCTGCAGACGACGTGACCCTGTGCCATGCTTTTCGTTCGATCGCGATGCCGGACCACCCCATGAGCCCCATTGAACAGGAAGCGGTGGGCAACCGCTTCGATCCCCGCCTGATGCAGCATGCGCGCGAACGCAGTTGGGCCGCGCTGCAAGGCATCCGCGAGCGCATGCGGGCCGGCATCAGCGAGGATGAAGCCAGGACCGCAGCCGCCGAGGTGTTCCAAGCGCTGGGCATGGAGCGCCTGTGGCATCCGGTGATCATCCGCATCGGGCCCAACACCACCAAGACCTACCGCGAGCGCTCCGACGCCAGCGTGCGCCTGGGCGAAAACGACATCTACTTCATCGACCTCGGGCTGGTATTCGAAGGCCACGAGGGTGACGTCGGCGACACCTTCGTCGTCGGCGATGCTCCTGCTCTGCAAGCCTGCGCCGACGCCGCCCGGGCTCTGTTCAAGGTGGTCGCCGATGTCTGGCGCACCCAGGGTCTTAGTGGCGAAGCGCTCTATGGCTTCGCCGAGCAGCAGGCCGAGACAATGGGCTGGCGACTCAACCACGAGGTCAAGGGCCATCGCGTCAGCGACTTTCCCCATGCGGTGCACAAGGCAGGCGACCTCGGCGAACTGGGCGAACGACCCGCCAGCGGCCTGTGGATCCTGGAGATCCAGATCGCCCACCCCAGCGAACCCTACGGCGCCTTCTACGAGGACTTGCTGAGCGTCGACTAGGAGTGCCCATCCACGAGGAGTGACGGTATGACCACCGGTGACCCCATCCTTGAAGGCGGCTGCGACTGCGGCGAGCTGCGTTACCGGTTGCTCGGCCCTCCCCTGTTCGTGCATTGCTGCCACTGCCGCTGGTGCCAGCGCGAAACCGGCACGGCCTTCGCCCTCAACGCCCTGATCGAAACCGAGCGACTGACCCTGCTCAAGGGCATGACCGAGGCCATCGTGACGCCCTCGAACAGCGGCAAGGGCCAGACCATCATGCGCTGCCCGAACTGCCGCCTGGCCCTGTGGAGCCACTACGCCGGCGGCGGCAACCTGGTCGCCTTTGTACGGGTGGGCACCCTGGACGAGCCGGACCGGATCCGGCCCGACATCCACATCTACACCACGACCAAGCAGCCCTGGGTGGTGATTCCCGAGGGCGTGCCCGCGGTGGACGAGTTCTATCAGGCCGACCAATACTGGCCGCCGGCGAGCCTGGAACGACGCCAGATCCTGCGGGAAAAGCGCGCCAGGGACTAGTACAATGGCGGGTTCGCAAGCCTGATACCCCGCCATGTCCTCGCATCTGACCGAAACCCGCCGCCGCCGTACTTTCGCCATCGTCAGCCATCCTGACGCGGGCAAGACCACGTTGACCGAAAAGCTGCTGCTGTTCGGCGGTGCCATCCAGATGGCCGGCTCGGTCAAGGGCCGCAAGGCTGCCCGCCACGCCACGTCCGACTGGATGGCGCTGGAAAAGGAGCGCGGCATTTCGGTGACCTCGTCGGTGATGCAGTTCCCGTACGAGGAACGCATCATCAACCTGCTCGACACCCCGGGCCACGCGGACTTTTCCGAAGATACCTACCGCGTGCTGACGGCGGTCGACTCGGCACTGATGGTGATCGACTGCGCCAAGGGTGTGGAAGAACGCACGATCAAGCTGATGGAGGTGTGCCGCCTGCGCGACACGCCGATCATGACCTTCATCAACAAGCTCGACCGCGAAGGCCGCTCGCCGATCGAACTGCTGGACGAAGTGGAGTCGGTGCTGGGCATCGCCTGCGCGCCGCTGACCTGGCCCATCGGCATGGGCAAGCGCCTGAAGGGCGTGTATCACCTGCTGCTCGACGAAGTGCATGTGTTCGAGCAAGGCAAGAACTTCACCCGCCAGGATTCGACCATCTTCAAGGGTCTCGACGCACCAGGCCTCGCCGAGAAGATCGGCGCTGAAGCGCTGGCCGAACTGCGCGACGAGCTGGAGCTGGTGCAAGGCGCCTCGCATCCGTTCGACCTGGACCAGTACCTTGCCGGCAAACTGACGCCAGTGTTCTTCGGCTCGGCGGTGAACAACTTCGGCGTGCAGCTGCTGCTGGACTTCTTTGTGCAGCACGCACCCTCGCCGCGCCAGCGCGCCACGCTGACGCGCGAAGTGAAGCCCGAGGAAGACAAGCTCACCGGCTTCGTCTTCAAGATCCAGGCCAATATGGATCCGGCGCACCGCGACCGCATCGCTTTCATGCGCGTCTGCTCGGGCACCTATACCGCCGGCATGAAGATGATCCAGACGCGCACCGGCAAGGAAGTACGCATTGCCAATGCGCTGACCTTCATGGCCAGTGATCGCGAGATCGTCGAGTCGGCTTACCCCGGCGATGTGATCGGCCTGCACAACCACGGCACCATCGGCATCGGCGACACCTTCAGCGAAGGTGAGATGGTGAACTTCACCGGCATCCCGAACTTCGCGCCGGAACTGTTTCGCCGCGCCCGCCTGCGCGACCCCATGAAGATGAAGGCCTTGCAGAAGGGACTGGCGCAGCTGTCCGAGGAGGGAGCCACCCAGTTCTTCCGTCCCCTGATGAGCAACGACCTCGTGCTTGGCGCAGTCGGCGTGCTGCAGTTCGATGTGGTGGCCTACCGCCTCAAGGACGAATACAGCGTCGACGCCAGCTTCGAAACCGTCGGCGTCGTCACTGCGCGCTGGGTGCATTGCGATGACGCAAAGAAGCTCGAGGAATTCCGCGAGAAGAACGCCATGAACCTCGGCATCGACGGCGCCGGCGAACTGGTCTATCTCGCTCCCTCGCGCGTGAACCTGCAGTTGGCGCAGGAGCGCTGGCCACAGGTTCGCTTCTCTGCCACGCGCGAGCACGCCACCTCCGTCGATCTCTAAGCGCCACGCCGCACCCTCTTGTTGATGCAGGGGCGCACTCTGTGCGCGATTACGGAGTCATCGCTCCGTTGCTTTGTCACTCGAGCCATTCTTGGCCCTTGGGCCATTTTTGGTCCTCGCCCTACTGGCAGCTGACGCTGTGCAAACCGGCCTTCCTGCCGGTTTGTCGCGCACAGGGTGCGCTCCTACAAGCTGCCATGGTCGCCCGGTCTGCGCGCTGCTAGCCTTGCACCCTGCATTCAAGGGGGCCCTATCGCATGCCAGCCGCACACGTAGCTTTCAGCACACCCAGCTCCGCCACCGCCTGGCAACGTTGGATGGTGTTCTCGCCGGTCGCGCGCATCGTGTTCTTCGCAGCACTTATGTTCGTGCTGTACAAGCTGACTTACATGAGTGTGGTCGGCCTGGGCTTGGTAGGCAAAGGCGTCGACCCGCTGGTCCGTTCGCTGGGCATCCTGGCCATCTCACTG
>DASXND010000466.1:0-13188 GCA_036495265.1 Dyella sp. | reverse complement strand
AGCGCAATCAGGCCAAAGGCGAGATAGCGCCCCACCGACTGCAGCGCCGCCGGATAGTCCGGCAACAGCAGCGGACTGATAAAGACCAGGCCCCACATGAGGCCGGCGGCGAGGGCATAGAGCGTTCCTGTCCACATGGATCACAGCGTGGCCGTTTGCCATTGCGCCGTCTTGTACCAGCTTGCTGTCAGCCAGGACCCGCCATCGGCACAAGCGGCTCCGCATGGTTCGTGGTCCTCAGTTCGCCAGCGGCTCGGTCAGCACGGGGCGTTGCACGCTCAAGGCGGTACCGGCCGCCGCCACGATGATCGCCACAATGGCCAGCCACTGCAGCAGGCTGAGGCGTTCGCCCAGCAAGGCCACGCCGGCCATCGCCGCGATGGCCGGCTCCAGGCTCAGCAAGGTGCTGAACGTGCGCGCGGGCAAGCGGGTCAGCGCGACCATTTCCAGCGAATACGGCAGGGCCGAGCTGAGCACCGCCACGCCGAGCGCATACGGCAACAGCGCCGGTGACAGCAAGGCGCTGCCGGCGTGCGCAATGCCGAACGGAATCGCCAGCAAGGCACCGATCGAGGTGCCCAGGGTCACCGCGTCCGCTCCGTGGGCGGCGCCCGCTTTTTTGCCGAGCACGATGTACAGGGCCCAGCCCACGCCGGCGGCGAGCGCGTACATCACACCCACCGGATCGAGCGCCTGCGTTTGCCCGCGCAGCGGCAGCAGCAGGGCGAGCCCGGCCACGATCAGCGCGATCCAGACAAAGTCGAGCAGTCGCCGCGAACCGAACATGGCCAGTGCCAGCGGACCGGTGAATTCCAGTGCCACTGCGATGCCCAGCGGGATCGTGCGCAGCGACATGTAGAACACCAGATTCATGGCACCCATCGAGAGGCCATAACCCCACAGCACGCGCCAATCGCGCCGCCCGCCCGAGCGTCGCCACGGCCGCCGCCACAGCAGCAGGATCAGCGCGCTAAGCCCCAGCCGAAATGCGGTCGCGCCTTGGGCGCCGACCTGCGGAAACAGGTGCTTGGCCAGCGACGCGCCAAATTGATACGAAAACATGCTGATCAACAGCGCGCCGATGGCGAGTGCGAGCGGAGCAATGGTGGAACGTGATGACATGAGCACAGCCGCGGCGGTAGAACGGTCCGCTCATCATGCCTGCAGGCTCAAGCGAAACCCACCATGCAGGCCTTCCCGCCGACGTGATTGCTGACAGCATCTGACAGCAATCTACGTTACGACTCGCGGATGATGCGGGCTTAGCGCTGTAGAGCGCGTTGATAACGCGCAGGTGTGGTGCCGTAGCGCCGTGCAAACGTACGCGTCAGGTGCGCCTGATCGACGAGGCCGACAGCAGCGGCGACTTGCGCGGGCGCTTCGCCGTGCGATAGCTGGCGTTTGGCTTCGGCCAGGCGCAAGGCCATCAACATCTGCTGCGGCGTGGCGTGGTGCTGCGCCTGGAATTGGCGCAGAAAATGAAAGGGACTGAGTCCGGCGACCGTAGCCAGCTCGTCGAGTGTGAGTCGCCGCGAAAGATGGGCATGCAGGTAGTCCAGCACCGGCGCAAAGCGCGTTGGGCGTCCATCCATAGCCGGACGCGGAACACGCGCGTGGCGTCGAAACTGGCTTAGCAATTCGAACAGCAGGCTATCGAATGCGAGCGGCTCGCGTGCCTGCCAGAGTGCCTCCAGCAAATCGGTGACGCGGCGGGCACTTGGCAGATCTGCGCGCACCACGTCGCCAAACCACCAGCCGGATTCGCCGGTGATGTCCGCGACAACCGATGGCTCGATGTAAGCCATCCGGTAATGCCAGCCGCCTTCGGTTTCGGCGCGCCCGGTATGCAGCTCGTCCGGATTCATCATCACCACCGAGTCCGCTGGCGCCAGATGATCCGCGCCTCGGTAGCGAAAGCGTTCCACGCCCGATTCGATCGCGCCCAGGCCGAAACCGTCATGCGTATGCGGGTCGAAGGCGTGGCGAACGATATGCGCGCGGTACAGCTCCACGCCAGGGCGGTGCGCCGGCAGCCGGAACTCGGCGGCGTCGCTGTGTGCGTTGAAGCGGTCGGGAACGCCTGGCATGGGCTGCATGTTACTGCGCGATCAGCCGAGCCGCCGATCAGCCGATCAGCGCCTTCAACCGCGTACGCGTCAGCGGGCCAAAGCGCAGGCGCTCGCACAGTGCGTCCATGCTGTCCGCTTCCCCGCGCTGGCGGCGCAAGGCATCGGCATCGGTCGGCACCGGCGCATCCAGCGCAATACGCGTGAGCCGGCGATAAAGGCGCGCCGCCTCGCCATGCGCGCGCAGTTTCTGCGCACAACTGGCCGCGCCACGCAGGCGCAGGAATGGCACTTCGTCCACCCGCTCGAGCAGCGCATCCAGGTTGCCGAAATGGGCCAGCAGCGCCGCAGCGGTTTTCGCACCGATGCCGGGCACGCCGGGGATGTTGTCCACGGCGTCGCCACACAGCGCCAGATAATCGGCGACCTGCTGCGGGTGCACGCCAAGCCGTTCGTGCACGCCAGCGGGCCCCCAGCGGTTGCCGCGCGCGTAATCCCACTGCTCGTCGTCGTCGCCCAACAACTGGCCGAAGTCCTTGTCGGCCGACACGATCACGCTGCGGAAACCAAGTCCTCGCAGGCTCCACAACGCACTGCCGATCAGATCGTCGGCTTCGTAGGTGTGATCGATCAGCACCGGCAGGCCAAGCGCCAGCGCCACCTCGCGGCACAGCACGAACTGGTATTCAAGATCGGGCGGCGGCAGCTCGCGGTTGGCTTTGTAAGCAGGGTAGATCGCGTTGCGGAACGAGGTGGTCAGCGAGGCGTCGAAGGCCACCGCGATGTGCTCGGGGCGCACGCGTTCCAGCAGTTCGCACAGGAAGCGCGTGAAGCCGTGTACCGCATTGACCGGATGACCGTCCGCATCGTGGAACTCGTCCGGCATCGAATGCCAGGCACGGAATACATAGAGACTGCCATCGATCAGATGGGCGGCGGGGCGGCTCACGGCGTCCACGTGCTGAGTACATCGGCGAGGGCGGGGCGGTCGCGATCGGGCACGTCGATGTGCGGCGTGCCGATGTGCACGAAACCGATCACCTGTTCGTTCTGCGCCAGACCAAGGATGCTGGCGGCTTCACGATCATACGCCGCCCAGCCGGTGAGCCATTGCGCGCCATAACCCATTGCTCCGGCACCAAGCAGCAAGTTGTAGGCCACGCAGCCCGCGGAGAGCTGCTGTTCAATCACGGGCACCTTGCTGGAGGGATCGAGGCGCGAGATCACCGCCACCACCACCGGGGCGGAGACATAACGCGTACGCTCCTTCTCGCGCTTGGATTCCGGCAGGTCCGGATGGAGGCGCAGCGACAATGCCGCCAGGCGATCGTTTAAAGCGAGTTTGGCCGCACCTTGCAGCAGAATCAGTCGGTACGGGACCAGCTTGCCGTGGTCCGGCACGCGAATGGCCGCTTCCAGCAGCGCATGCAGCTGGGCCTCGTCCGGGGCCGGCTCACCGAGTTGGCGGGAGGGGACGGAGTGACGTTGCTGCAACAGGGAAAGAGGATGGGACACGGGGACGTCCGTCGGGGCAAACGTTCATGCTAATCCGCCCGGCCGACATAGGCGAATGCCGCCGGCTTTTCGCTGAACCCCTGCGCCATGGGCTCAGCCCGTGGTCGCCAGCCGGAATGAGCCTGGCAGCAGGGTTGCTACGGTCGTTTCCTGCACGGCCCCATGCAGATTTCCCAACCATACGGGCATGTCTTCGTCGCACAGCTCCGCCATGACCTGGCGACACGCTCCGCACGGACTGATCGGCCCGGGCGTATCACCGATGACCGCCAGCGCCTCGAAATCACCCGGTCGGCAGCCCGCAGCCACGGCGCTGAACAACGCTGTTCGCTCTGCGCAGTTGCACAGGCCATAGGAGGCGTTTTCGACATTGCAGCCGGCAAAACGGCGGCCGTCCTTGGTGACCACGGCCGCCCCCACCAGGAAGCGGGAGTACGGTGCATAGGCTTGTTCGCGCGCCTCGCGCGCCAGGGTCAGCAAGACATCGGGAACAACGATCACGCTCATCGGGATCTCCATTGCGGGACCCCTCGCCTCGACGGCGGCGGGCCAGTCTACCCCCGCCGGGAGCCGTTCGTCGCCAACCCTTGGTGGCTCGCGCGACGAGGCATCGGCTAGGATGGCTGGACCTTTCCGCAGGGGATGCACGATGACGATCACCGTGGCTGCATTGCGAGAAACCGCCGCCGGTGAGCGCCGGGTGGCGATCACGCCTGAAGTGGCGAAGAAATTGCGCGGCAAGGGCCTGCGCGTCCTGCTGGAGCACGGTGCCGGCGCGGCCGCGGGTTTCCCGGACGATACCTATGCGGATACCGATTTTGCGGATGCGCACAGCGTGCTGGCGCAGGCCGACGTGTTCGTCTGCGTGCTGCCGCCGGACGATAGCGTTTGGTCGGGATTGCGCGAAGGCACCATCGTAGTGGGGCAGTTGCGCCCCTACGGCGCCGCTGCGCGCATCGTGGCGATGGGGAAACGCAAGCTCACCGCGTTTTCGCTGGAGCTGTTGCCGCGCACCACGCGCGCCCAGGCCATGGACGTACTCAGCTCGCAGGCGGCGGTGGCGGGCTATCGCGCCATGCTGATCGCGGCCGAAGCCGCGCCGAAATTCTTTCCCATGCTCACCACCGCTGCTGGCACCATCCGGCCGTCGAAGGTACTGGTGATCGGCGCCGGCGTGGCAGGCCTGCAGGCCATTGCCACGGCCCGCCGCCTGGGCGCGCAGACCGAGGGCTACGACGTGCGTCCGGAAACCCGCGAGCAGGTGGAATCGCTCGGCGCCAAGTTTCTGGATCTGGGCGTGAGCGCCGCCGGCAGCGGTGGCTACGCCCGTGAGCTGTCGGCGGAAGAACGGGCCGCTCAGCAACAGGCGCTGGCCGAGCATCTCAAGGGCGTGGATGTCATCGTGACCACGGCTGCGGTGCCTGGCCGCCCATCGCCGAAGATTTTGACCACCGCCATGATCGACGGCATGAAGCCAGGTGCCTTGATCGTCGACCTCGCCGCGGACGGCGGCGGTAACTGCGAGCTGACCCAGCCCGGCCAGCGCGTGGAGCACCGCGGCGTGGTGATTCTCGGTCCGCTGAATCTGCCCGCCGGGGCACCGCTGCACGCGTCGGAGATGTATGCGCGCAATGCGTACAACTTTGTCGAATTGATGGTGCAGGGCGACACGCTGGCGCCGGACTTCAACGACGAGCTGATCGCCAAGAGCTGTGTGACGCGCAACGGCGAACCGCATTTCCAGGGCTAGTCGTTCCCCGGATCATGGGCGGGACGTGATCGCGTCCGCGCCTCTGGGCGTGGTGGTTGCCAGAGATATTGCGAAGAACGCGGCGAATGACAGGTTGACCGCGCTGCCCACCAGGAGCGAACCGAGTGGTGCCGGAATATAGGC
This sequence comes from Dyella sp., assembly GCA_036495265.1. Taxonomy (GTDB): domain Bacteria; phylum Pseudomonadota; class Gammaproteobacteria; order Xanthomonadales; family Rhodanobacteraceae; genus Dyella. The sequence continues at coordinate 7,713 of DASXND010000466.1, read as the reverse complement.
CTCAACCATTTGCAGCAAGAGTACTGGCACCGCTGGGGTGACCAGGGCGACCCAGCGCGGGTACGCCGTGCGTCCGAAGGCAATCAGCATTAGCAAGAGCAGGCCCGCGAGATAACCGGGCAGCTCGGCAAACTGGTAAAGCCTTGCACCGAAATCGTGGATCTGCTGATCGAGCAAGGCCGAGGCGGGACGATACGAGGCATCGGCGTGGACGGCAGCTTGAATGGCGAGCGCCTTGGCTGCCCAGAACACGTGATAACTGCCGCCAGCGAGATAACTAAGCACCAAGCCGACAGCGACGGCCCCTGCCACCGACGGCTGGCGCTCGCGGATGTTCATATACACGTGCCAGAAACCGAATAGATAGAGCAGCACGGCAAGCGGGCCGACCGTGGCGCCAAGCAGGATGCGATCGGTCGGCGCCGCGGCCACGATGTCGCGCAGATGGGCGACGAAGTCGCTACCACTCACGGGAGCGAAGTACAGACCCTGATCGCCCAGGGCCAGCAGGATGGCACCGGCCAAACCGAGCAGGCCCGCCCACCATCGTTGCCTCGACACGTTCATATGACCTCTGGCTGCGCTGGGCTGACGCCGCGCTAACAACGTCGCGTCGCTTGCTTAGTGGCGGATTTTCCCCGTTTCCCAAAGATCACCATAACGGACTGCGCCCTGGCTGGGGCCCCGATCATCGTTCCCGTCGTAAAGATACATGCTGGCACCGGGTGGGCAGGGATTCGAGTGAGCGCTGAATGTCGCCGGCCCGGGCCATGCACTGGCGGTGTCGCGAACGGCTTCTTTGAAAGGAAAAGCCCCGCCAAGGCGGGGCTTCGATTCAACGCTTGGGCGGATGCGGCGGAGGGCCGCCGGGGCCGCGCGGAGGCGGTCCATGGTGCATTTCCTCGTGCCATTGACGCAGCAACTGTTCGCGCTGATCCGGCGGCAACTGCTGGAAATGTTGGAACGCCGCATGCAGCTGTTCGCGCTCGGCTGGGGGCAGTTGCTTGAATCGCTTGCTGTTCTCGCTGGCCTGCTCCCGCTGTTCGGGCGTCATTTTCTGCCATTGGTCGATGCGCTGGCGGATCGCCTGGCGCTGGTCAGGCGGCAGTGTTTTCCATTGCTGGGCGCGCTCCAGCATGCGGGCCTGCCGCTCGGGCGGAAACGAATCCCACTTGTCAGCAAGCGGCGACAGCACGTCGCGTTCGGCGGGCGACAGGCTTTGCCATGAGCGCGGCGCCGGCGGAGGACCGGGCGGCCGATCCGGCGGCGACCCAAACGGTGGTCCAGGCGGCGGCCCGGGCGGATACGAATCCCCCGGTGGCGGAGGCGGTACGTTCTGCGCTAACGCGTAAGGGACGGCACTACCCAGCCAGCAGGCGAGCATCAGCACGATGAAAAGACGGCCTCGACGCATAATCACCGGTTCGCCTGGCTGTCGCCGTTCCTGGCCAGCCATCCGTAAAAGTCCATGTTCTGGTACAGGCTAGGGTCGGCCGCGGCCGCATCCGGCGGCAAGTCGCCGTCGACCTCAGCCGTAGATATGGAAAGCGAGCTGGCAGGCGAGGCGCTCGATGGCCCCTGTACCGGGGACGACAGCATCAGTGCCGCAAAAGCAACGGCCGCAAAGGCCCCGGCCGGCAGCAGCAGCTGCAGCAGGCGATGGGACAGCGACGAGCGGTCGCTGCCTTCGATGGCCTTGCGCCGAGCCGCACGCAGTCGATCGACGGTCGCCGGGTCAAGGTGTCGCGCGGCCTCGCGGTAGAGCTCTCGGGCGCGGCGTTCCAGTTGGTTGTCGGGCGCATTCATCGCCAGTCCTCCAGTTGGTCGCGCAGACGTTGCAGTGCACGCGACAGATGTGTCTTTACGCTCCCTTCCGAACAGCCCATGGCCTGGGCGGTTTCCGCCACGTCCAGGCCTTCCAGCATGCGCAGCATGAATGCTTCGCGCTGGCGCTGAGGCAACAACTTCACCGCTGCCGCCATGTCCGCATAGGACTGAGTGTCACGCAGCCTTTCCAACGGTCCGGGGCCGGTGTCGGCGGGTTCCCAGAGCGGTAAATCGTCGCCGTCCTCGTCCTTTCCGCCCAGCCAGGCCACCATGATCGAGCGCACCTTGCGGCGGCGCTGCAGATCGACGATGCGCCGGCGCAGGATGCCCCAGAACAGCGGGGTCCATTCCTGTGCAGGCTTGTCGCTGTAATGCTTGACCAGCCGCAGCATGGCGTCCTGTACCGCATCCAGCGCATCTTCCCGATGGCCCAGATTGATCTCGGCCATACGGAACGCGCGGCGCTCGACCTGCGCCAGGAACGCATTCATCGAGACCGGCACCGCGCGGATGTCTTCGGCCAGCAGGTCGGCTTCGAGCGTAGAAACGGCACTGTTCATGGCGTCATCGTCCGCTTCGCCGGATCGGGCATGCTGAGACTCCATTGGTACGTCTTTGTGCATCAACGCCCGAGGCTCGCGCGGGTTGACCCACGCCCGTATGATGCGGGCATAACGATGTCCTGGCGGGGAGAGGTCATGATCGACGGGTTCCTGGCGCTTTACATCTTCATGCTGGCGGCGTTTACGGGGTACGAAATCATCGCGAGGGTGCCGGTGATTTTGCACACGCCGTTGATGTCGGGCTCGAACTTCATCCATGGCATTGTGCTGGTTGGCGCCATGATCGCGCTAGGGCATGCCAGCAGCACGCTCGAGGTTGCCATCGGCTTTATCGGCGTACTACTAGGTGCCGGCAACGCCGCCGGAGGTTACGTGGTGACCGAACGCATGCTGGAAATGTTCAAGTCCAGCAAGCCCTTAGCTGGCAAGGAGGCCAAGTGATGGAGTGGCTGCCGATCGTCATCAAGGCCTGCTATTTCTTCGCTGCACTGCTGTTCATCCTCGGTCTTAAGCGCATGAGTTCCCCCCGCACCGCACGCGGCGGCATCGTGTGGGCCGGCGTGGGCATGCTGGTGGCAGTCATCGCCACGTTCGCTATGCCGGACATGCATAACCGGGGGCTGATCCTGACCGCGGTGCTGATTGGCGTGAGCGCCGCCTGGTGGTCGGGTCGCCGGGTGGCGATGACGGCGATCCCCCAGATGGTGGCGCTCTACAACGGTATGGGCGGCGGCGCCGCCGCGGCCATCGGCGCGACCGAGTTGTTCAGCTATGCGGGCAGCGCAGTGACCCTGCTCGATGGCGGCCAATTCACCGCCAACGGTGCAGACACGCCGGGGGCGGCCCAATTGACCTTGGCGGTGCTGGGCGCGCTGATCGGCTCGGTCAGCTTCTCCGGCTCGCTGATTGCCTTTGCCAAGCTGCAAGGCTGGCTGGATAAGCGCTTCGTGTTCCCAGGGCAGCGGGTGGTGAACCTGCTGGTGCTGGCCGGGGCCGTCGTACTCGGCGGCATGCTCGTCAGCGGCCAGCTGACCCCGCCCTTGATCGTGGCGTTCTTCGCGCTGGCGCTGCTGTTCGGCCTGATGATGACCCTGCCCATCGGCGGCGCCGACATGCCGGTCGTCATCTCGCTCTACAACGCCTTTACCGGCCTGGCGGTGGCGTTCGAAGGCTTCGTGTTGCAGAACGAGGCGATGATCATCGCCGGCACCGTGGTCGGCGCAGCGGGTACCTTGCTGACCCAGCTGATGGCCAAGGCGATGAACCGCTCGATCGGCAACGTGCTGTTCGGCAGTTTCGGGGCAACCAGTGGGGTGGCGCAGGACATCGGCGGCAGCCAGAAGCCGATCGAGGCCAGCGATGCCGCCGTGATGATGGCCTACGCGGAGCGCGTGGTGATCGTGCCGGGTTACGGCATGGCCGTGGCGCAGGCGCAACACAAGGTGTGGGAATTCGCCAAGCTGCTGATCGAGCGGGGTGTGAAGGTGAAGTTCGCGATCCACCCGGTCGCCGGTCGCATGCCCGGCCACATGAACGTGCTGCTGGCCGAGGCGGGGGTGCCGTACGACCTCATTGCCGACATGGACGACATCAATCCCGAGTTCCCCAACACCGACGTGGCCCTGGTGATTGGTGCCAACGACGTGGTCAATCCGCTGGCGAAGACCGATCCGGCCTCGCCGATCTACGGCATGCCGATCCTCGACGTCGGCAACGCCAAGCATGTCATCGTGGTCAAGCGCGGCAAGGGGACCGGTTTTGCCGGCATCGAAAACGCGCTGTTCTATGCCGACAACGCGCGCATGCTCTACGGCGATGGCCAGGCGGCGGCAGGGCAATTGGTCACGGAACTGAAAACCCTGGAGACGTAAACCGCGTTCAGCTGTGCGCCTGCTTCGGACGCGCGGCGCGCAGGGCCGTCAGGGCGGCCACGACGATGCCGATAACGAACCACACGTTGTCCGTGGCCGCTTGCCCCAAGGTCGCCAGCTCCAGCAAAAGGCGGAAGCCGGCCGTGCGCATGGCATCGATCAGGCCCATGCCCATCAGGCCGGCGATGCGGGCAGCCGCCGTCAGCAGGTTGACGTAAATCGCTGCGGTGAACGTGGCCAATGCCGCCAATAGCGCCGCATCGCGGCCGGCCGGGCGAACCCAGTTGCGTACCGCCTTGCCCAACAACCAGCCGACCGGCAGGGCCAGCCACGGCAGCGGGCGCTGCAGGTAGAGGGTGGGCACCATCCACACGGCGCCGGCGGCCAGGCCCAGCATCACGGCGCTAATCAAGGCAAACAAGGCAGAAAACGCGACCCGTGCACTCATGGCTGGGAAAATGAAGGCAGGGTTGCAGACACGGGTTCTTCTCTGGCGTAAAACTCTCATCATAGCGCGGCGTGCCCGGCCGCAACCCCGGCCTGAGACAGCTGGCGGCACCTATTCCCCTTGAGATCGGGGTCACCCGGCCTGATCTGTGCAGGCGTGTCCGGTCGTCAACCGGCATAATAGTCAGCTCGGCGCGACACCTTGCCGCGCCCCTCAGTGAGATTTGGCAGGATCGGCATGAGCGGTTTCAGTCTAAGCAGCGAGCCCTTCACCCTGGAACGTGACTGCCAGGCAGTCATGGTGCCCCAAGGGGAAACGGTAAGCCTGCCCGCCGGTCAGATCGGCTACATCACCCAGGCCCTGGGCGGCAGCTTCACTGTCTATGTGGAAGGCAACCTGTTCCGTATCGCCGGCAACGACGCCGACGCACTGGGCAAGGAGCCGCCCGCACCGCTCGAGCTGGCGGTGGATGCCACCGATGCCGACGTGGAGCAGCTGGTGTGGCAGCAGCTGCGCACCGTGTTCGATCCGGAGATCCCGATCAACGTGGTCGAGCTGGGCCTGGTCTACGACGTGACGGTCGACCACCTGGCGGCGGAGCAGCGCAAGGTCTACGTGAAAATGACGCTTACCGCACCGGGTTGCGGCATGGGCGACATCCTGGTCGACGACGTGCGCACCAAGCTCGAACTCATTCCCACCGTGGCCGAGGCCGACGTGGACCTGGTGTTCGATCCGCCGTGGAACCATTCGATGATGTCCGACGCGGCCAAACTCGAAACCGGCATGCTCTGAGAGCTTGTTCACGATCTGCGCGCCAATGGGCGGCGGTCGGTCTCTCTTCCCTGATGTTGATGCACGCGAGGCCGGACCGCCTCGCGGCGATAGGTCGCGCCTGCAGCAAGGCCTCAGCGCGGTGCGCCTGATCCACATCAAGGCTCCGGTGGCGCAGTGAAGGTCAAACTGGCGATCCGATCTTCGATCGTCAGGAGCACGGCATGTTTCCCGAATTTCGCGGCTTGATCACCGACCTCAAAGGCCAGGATCCGCGCTTTTCCAGGCTGTTCCAGCGCCACAACGAGCTGGATCAGGAGATCAAGAACATGGAGCTGGGGCTGGTGCCCGCCGGCGGCGTGCTCATCGAGCAGCTCAAGAAGGAAAAGCTGCTTGTGAAAGACCAGCTCTACAGCATCCTGCGCAAGGCATCGATGTCCTGAGCGCGTGACGCGCCACACGCGCCGAGCGCCGCCCCAGGCGGAATCTCCCATCCAACTATCGAGGGGTGATGCTTTGTCGTCATCGATCTCCAAACGCACGCCAAACGGCCGACGCCGTGCCGTCGCCGAACCACTTGTTGCCGAGCAGCCGGCTATAGCTGCTCATGCGCCGAACGCAAACGAGGCCTCGCCCGAACGCATGGCGCTTGCGAACGAGCGCGAGAGGGTGGGCCAGGCGATCGAATCCGCCCAGGCGCTGATGGCGGATGGCATGCAGGACATCCTGTCCGAGGCGACCTCGCAAGATCCCGACACCTTGGTCGACACGGTGAAGGTCATTCTCGATGGCCTCTCGCCCGACGACGCCGAGCGACTCCGCAGCCTGATGCTGGAGGGCGATCCCGCCTTGCTGCGCGGTTCGGGCAATCGGCATCCGGACGATGAGCTGTCGGCGGGCTGGCGCAAGGGCGAGTATCCCTACCGAAACAAGATGTCGCGCCGCAATTACGAAAGGCAGAAGTACCGGCTGCAGGTAGAGCTGCTGAAGTTGCAGGCCTGGGTCCGCGACACCGGCCAGCGCGTCGTGATCCTGTTCGAGGGACGCGATGCAGCAGGTAAGGGCGGTGCCATCAAGCGCTTCATGGAGCACATGAACCCGCGCGGCGCGCGAGTCGTGGCGCTCGAGAAGCCCTCGGAATCGGAACGCGGGCAGTGGTATTTCCAGCGCTATATCCAGCACTTGCCCACCGCGGGTGAGATCGTGCTGTTCGATCGATCCTGGTACAACCGCGCCGGCGTGGAGCACGTGATGGGCTTCTGCGGTTCCAAGGAGTACGACGAATTCATGCGGCAGGTGCCCGAGTTCGAGCGCCACCTGGTGGCCAGCGGCATCCATCTTTTCAAGTTCTGGTTCTCGGTCAGCCGGAACGAGCAGCGCCGCCGCTTCGGCGAGCGCAAGCTGCATCCGCTCAAGCAATGGAAGCTGAGCCCGGTCGATCTCGCCTCACTGGACAAGTGGGACGCCTACACGCGCGCCAAGGAGGCGATGTTCGCGCATACCGATACGGCCGACTCGCCATGGATCGTGATCCGTTCCGACTGCAAGAAGCGCGCGCGCCTCAACGCCATGCGCCATGTCCTTGGCCGTATGCCCTATCCCAACCGCGAGGACAAGGTGGTTGGCTTGGCCGATCCGCTGATCGTGGGGCGCGCACTGTTTGGTTGAGTGAAGGCCTGAAACGCAACAGGCCCTGGCATCGCCGCCAGGGCCCGTGATGCGCGATGCTGCTGGATGGGGTCAGCCGTTCGATTCTTCGAAACGATTGGCGTCGCGATTCTTGCGTACCTTCGACGGGTCCCACACGCGACCGTTCATGGTGATGTACACGCCGTCGGGCAGCGTCTGCACGGCGGCGACGGCGCATCCGATATTGAACACCGCGTCCGATCCCTGGAAGCGCGCTGGGTTGAGTGCGCCGGTCAACACGATCACCTTGCCCTTGATATGGGCCAGTTCGCGGGCGGTTTCGACCATGGTGTCGGTACCGTGGGTCACCAGGACGTGGCGATGCGGCTGCGCCTCGATGGTGGAACGCACCAGGGCGCGGTCCTCGGCGGCCATATGCAGGCTGTCCTTGCGCAGGATGGGGATCACGTCGAACTGAAACGCTACGCCGAGCTGGCCAAGAATTTCGCCGATCTGCGGCGCACCGATCTTGTAGTCCGACTTGTCGTCGAAGTAGATCTTGTCGATGGTGCCGCCGGTGGTGACGATGGTCAGATGCTGC
>DASXND010000465.1:0-7071 GCA_036495265.1 Dyella sp. | reverse complement strand
GCGTTTCGACGGGGGAATTCCGGTCTGCGTGTTTCGCTGTGGTCTTCACCACGGCCACATGCGTCGTATGCGCAATCGGGCCTTTCATGAGGTCATCGCATCATTGCACTGGAGGGAGTCATGTCATTGAACAAGCCGGGTAACCGAGCTGTTGCGCTTTGCGTCGCCATCGGTCTTGCCCTTGCGGGCAGCGCGTACGCCGATACTCAAAGCGGTCCCGATGTCAGTCCAGCCGTACAGCACGATGTCTTGCATTCCTTACGCGGCGTCATGCCGCGACCCGACGATTTCGCGAAGAGTCCGCACCAGCATCCGCAACATCCGCTGCCGTGGCTCGATGGTCCGGGCAACCCAACCGACGGCGCCGTGCAGGGCTCAACCACCGGTGTGTTCGCCCCAACGGCAGGTTCCGGCGTTGATGGCGTGGGCAACGGTTTCAGCGGCCCCCAGGGGACGTTTACGGTCAACAGCGCACCGCCGGATACCAATGGCGCCGTGGGTGCGACGCAGTATGTGCAACTCGTCAACAGCGGTTTCGCCGTGTTCGACAAGGCCACCAAAGCCGTCACATATGGTCCGGTGGCCACGAACACCCTTTGGTCAGGCTTTGGCGGACCATGTGAAACCGACAACGACGGCGACGCCACGGTGGTTTACGACAAAGCTGCCGGCCGTTGGGTGGTCTCTCAATTCGCGGTGACTGCTGCGCCGTACTTCGAATGCGTGGCCGTGTCCGCGACGAGTGACGCTACCGGCGCTTACTACCGCTACGCGTTCCCCTATGGCAGCGTCTTCCCCGACTATCCGAAGATGGGCGTGTGGCCGGATGCGTATTACGAAACCTTCAACATGTTCAACGGCAACACCTTCGCCGGTGCCAAGCTGTGTGCCTACGACCGCAATGCCATGCTGAGCGGCGCTGCAGCCACGCAGCAATGCTTCCAGCTTTCCACCAGTTATGGTGGCGTTTTGCCGGCTGACCTCGATGGATCCACCGCACCGCCGGCGGGCTCGCCGAACTACCTGATGAACTTCGGCACCAGCAAGTTGAACCTGTGGAAGTTTCACGTGGACTGGACCAATACCGCCAATACGACGCTAACCGGCCCTACGGCGATTCCGGTCGCCTCGTTTGCTGCGGCGTGCGGTGGCGGCACCTGCGTTCCGCAGACGGGCACGAATCAGAAGCTCGATTCGCTGGCCGATCGCCTGATGTTCCGTCTGGCCTACCGCAACTTCACCGATCACGAGTCGCTCGTGGTGACTCACTCGGTAAAGGTCGGTACGACCAGGCAGAACCCGTATACAGGCGTGCGTTGGTATGAAGTCCGCAGTCCGGGCGCGACGCCCGTGGTGTACCAACAATCCACCTTCTCACCCGATACCACGTATCGCTGGATGGGTTCAGTGGCGATGGACAAGCAGGGCAACATGGCGTTGGGCTATAGCGCATCCAGCAGTGCCATCCATCCGGCTATCCGCTATACCGGACGATTGGCGACCGATGCGTTGAGTACCATGCAAGCTGAAAACAGCATCATCGAAGGGCTGGGCTCACAGAGTGGCAGCAACCTGTCACGCTGGGGCGACTACAGCGCGATGACGGTCGATCCCAGCGATGACTGCACGTTCTGGTACACGAACGAGTACCTGAAGACCACCGGTGCGTTCAACTGGAGCACGCGCCTCGAATCGTTCAAGTTCTCGACCTGCCAGTAAGGGGTAACAGGCATCCTCACCCTGGCGACAGGGTGAGGATGCCTCAAGTCCGTCATTTCTGGACGCCGTCCTTTATCGTATTCCAGAGTCGCAGTCCAAGCTCACGTGCGTGAGTTGACCGTCGTGCACGAGGGCGCGGGCTATCGCGCATCGCGGCAGCGCAGCACCCTGGACATCGACCTCCACCCGATATTGGCCAGCAGGCACCTGTACGCTGAAGCGTCCCTGGGCATCGGTTACCGTACGTGCAACCACTTGGCCATCGGCTTTGCGCACCTGTACCGTGACGCTAGCCATCGGCGCGGCGTCTGATTCGCCGGCGCGTTGTGGACCGGGTCGTGCCGGAGACAGGCTCACCATGCCGCTCACTCCAGTCGAAATAGGCGCTGCCCATACATGAGTGCAGGGCATCAGTGCGATTATGAGTGCGAGTGCGAGCCGCATCATGGTCGTCTCCTTGGGGCAGTGATTCTTGTGACCGCCTCGCCGGCGCAGCGAATGCCGATCTGGTCACCACGACCAGCCTATCGTTCTACTCGCACCAGCAAGTCGTGTGCAAGACCGATTTGCGACTTCAGCCGGTCAACGCAACACTCCTTCCGCTTCCGCTTCCGCGTCTGTGGTGTGTTGCGTTGACCGGCTGAAGTCGCAGTCGGAAGCGGACATTGCCAGCTTGCCAGTCTCCGCTGCAGAAGCAACGCCAGCATAAAAAAAAGCGGGGCGCCGTGTGGCGCCCCGCACGATTGTTTCGCTTACTTATTGCTGTGCGCAGCCTGCTCGATGATCTTGGCCACGACTTCTGGCTTTGAGATAAAGATCGAGTGGCTGCCGGCAACTTCTTCCACGGTCGCACCGGCGCGCTTAGCCATCATCTGCTGCGCGGCCGGCGGAATCATATGGTCTTGGGTGGTCACCAGATACCAGCTCGGCTTGGTCTTCCACGCCGGCACCGTCACTTGGCCAGCAAGCGCCGGGACTCCCCAGGGCACCTGCGAGTCGGCCATGAAGCTCGCTTCGTCGGCGGGAACGTCGCCCGCGAAGGCAGCGGCGAACTTGGCGCGGTCGAGGAAAAGATATCCATCCTGCGGCGGCAGGATCGGCGGCTGCGACGCGCCCGGAGGCGGATTGGCGATCAGGCTCTGCACCGACTCGCCCTTGTCGGGAGCGAACGCGGCGATGTACACCAGGCGCTGTACTTTCGGATCGGTACCGGCTTCGGAGATGACGACGCCACCGTAAGAGTGACCGACGAGTACGACTGGGCCGATTTGCTGGGCGATAGCGCGCTTGGTCGCGGCAACGTCATCGGCCAGCGAGGTGGTCGGGTTCTGCACGATGGTTACGTTGTAGCCATCCTTCTTGAGAATGTTGTACACCTTCTGCCAGCCCGAACCGTCGACGAAGCCACCGTGCACCAGCACGACGTTCTTGATCGAATCCGGGGACTTCAGGGACGCCGCGTTGGCGGTGGTGCCAAGGGCCATGGCGGTGGCGGCGGCAAGGGCGAGAGCTTTGATGTTCATGCGATTCTCCAGAGGTTAGTTGGCGAAACGAAACGGGGTGGTACATCGGTTTGGGAAGGGGCGGATGGTGCGTTCAACCTTGGAGCGCAGCTTGCCCTTCGCCAACTGGACGCACCATCGGTTGAATGACCGAGGCCGGCGCGGGAAGGGTCGCGTTACACTCTTCGCCCATGAACAGGTCCCACTCCGAGGCGGAGGTCTCCGCCGTTGCCCTGCTCGACGTGATCCGCTCGATTGCGTTTGTCGGGGATCTCGCCATGGGGCAGCCCATCGATCACTCGCCGCGGGCCGCATGGCTGGCCGGGCAGTTGGCCCGCGCCGCCGGCGTCGACGACACCGCCTGCGTCCAGGCCACCACCGTCGCGCTGCTGCGCTGGTCCGGCTGCACCGCCAACGCGCCTGAGTTCGCGCATCTGTTCGGCGATGACGTCAGCGGGCGCGACGCACTGCTGGCTATCAAATCCTCACAAGGCGGCTTCCGAGCCAGCAGCGCGGGTGTGGGCAAGGCGTTCATGTCGTTGTCGCGCATTCATTGCGAAGTGGCCGGCGATATCGCCCAGGAGCTTGGCCTGAATGAGGCGACGCAATTCGCTTTGCGTCATTTGTTCGAGAGTCACAACGGCAGCGGTGCGCCGGATGGCCTATCGGGCGAAGAGATTCCGGCTTCGGTGTACACGGCATCACTTGCCGGTGATCTGGAGATCTTTCATCGCCTGTATGGCCTGAAACAGGCATGTACGTTGATTAGCCAACGCGCTGATGGTTTGTATCCACGTGCCCTGGCCGAGTTACTTATCGAGCATGCAGCATCGTGGCTTGCGGAACTCGAAGGCGATCCCACTTTGTCTGGTCCCTGCTCACTCGACGCGGCATTCTTTGGTCGCACCACGTCACTGGAAATCTTGGCTCATGTCATCGACTTGAAGTTGCCCTGGATGACCGGGCACTCGTGGCGGGTGGCGCAGCTGGCCAGGAGTGCGGCCATGGCGCTAGGACTGGACGCGACCTCGCAGCAGAAGGTGTACCGTGCCTCGCTCATCCACGGCATTGGCCGTGCCGCCGTGCCAAACATGATCTGGAATACGCCGGGCAGGCTGATGGATTCGCAGTGGGAGCGCGTACGCCTAGTTCCCTATTGGACAGGACGAGCAGCGCGGCAACTCGGCTCTCTTGCAGGCGAGGCTGAAGTCGCCTCCTATGCCTATGAGAGGCCCGATGGCTCCGGCTATTACCGTGAAGCCAAGTCCGCCAATATCCCCATCGAGGGACGCATTCTGGCCGCCGCCTCGGCGTTAGCCGCACTGCGTGTCGCGCGCCCTTGGCGCGAAGCGTTGGATGAAGGCGCTGCGGCTTCATTGATGATCGCCGAAGCCAGCGCCGGTCGCTACGACGCCGACGTGGTGCGCGCGCTCCTGAAGCCGTCGCGCGCGAGCAGCAAAAAGCCCGCGGTGGCGCCGGTGAGCAGCCTCCTGACGCAGCGGGAACTTGATGTGCTGCGCTGGATCAGTCTTGGCGCGAGTAACAAAGAGGCAGCGCAAAAGCTGTGCATCAGCCCGAGCACCGTGCGTACGCATATCGAGAGCGTGTTTCGCAAACTGGAGTGCACCACACGTGCGGCCGCCACCTTGAAGGCCACGCAACTAGGCTTGCTCTAAACCGTCGATAGCCTCCGTTCCAACGCGTAATTAAGGCAGCTTTGGGTTGCGGATTCAACAGGTCATCGCAACACTCCTACGGCTCGCGCAGTCTTTAGTGTGTTGCGATGACCGGTTGAATCCGCAGTCGAAAGCGGACTCTAGCGAACTGGTTGAGCTGTTGAATCCACAGCTTTCCGTTAAAGCCCGTAAAAACCGCAATGATGGTCAGCTTCAGTTCCCATCTATGCGCGCACCATCCGAATTGGTTCTGACTCCTTTTTCGGGCACATGGAGGCCATTTCATGAAACGTTTAATGTTTCCCATGGTTGTTGCCCTCGGCTTCGCTTGCGTCGGACAGGCTAACGCCGCCGTGAGAACCTACACCATTAATCTGAATGGTTATGCGGTCGTGGGTTTCGTCGGAGCCACACCTGCCGAAGTCGCCCAGGCGCAACGTCTAGCGAACACCTGGGAACTTCAGCGTCATCTGATGCTTAAACCGCAATCGATGAAGGCCGTTGCAATCCGCCAGTCGCCGGCCGTCGCTCTGACGGAGGCTGAACTTAGCCGTGCCATCGCTTCGGCGGCACTGCGCAAGCACCCTCAAACGTCGTTCGCGGCAAACCACTTTCACACAGCCAGCTCAAACCCTAGAAAGGCTCCCTGACGGCTTCCGAAACGGGGTCGGTTTCACTTTCGTTCGACTTAAAGTGAACCTGACGCTGTTTGTTCAACGCCCGCTCTGGGTCGGAAGCAGACCTTCACATCAACTTCTCTTCCGACTCCCACAACACCAAGGCAGACTTCAGCTCTGCGATCTGCGCATGCCCGTATTCGGGTGATTTGTAGCGAATGTCTGCATCAGACAGGAAGTGCCAAGCGACGTCGGGCATGTTGGTCCCGAGCCCACTTGATCCTTGGATGTGCAACGCCAGCAGTAGAGAGCCCCGCTGCAAATGTGCGAGCTCATCCTCGTTACCAGGTTTTCGTCCGGCTAGCTCCCGAAGGATTTCTCTGAGCTGCCCGGTCGTTTGAGGTTTCACATCCATGATCCCACCTTAACGTTGAGTGTCGGCACTGGGTCAGAAGCGGACGTCCGCAGCATAAGCTACGGATCTGGTTGCTCAGCGTAGCTGCCTCTTCAAGAGTGGCCCTGCCATGCACGCCATCAAGGTCTAAGGCCTGCGAGATGGACGCGGGCGCAACTGGCCGCCGCCCGGAAAGCGAAATGGAGCGTCGCGCACGATGGAACCAAGAGTGAAGCGCGACGGACCGTGCGCCGCAATATATTGCGTTTTGTTGTTCGAATTGCAGATGCGAATCACTATCACTCATAATAACTCACTGATCATTGCGCCATCTCAGGGAGTTTTATGTCGCACGTTTCTGCTCGCCGCTCGGGCGGCCTGCTCGCTCTATTTGCGTTTGTTGGAATGAGCCTGGGCTACCAGCCGAGTGTCAAAGCTGAGGAGAGCCAGTTTGGCTACGTCTACACCACCGATCTGTTGCCCCAGGGCGCCAAGGAGATCGAGCAGTGGGCGACGTGGCGGCATCAGAAAGTCGCCGGTTACTTTGACCAGATCGATGGGCGAACCTCCATCGAGTACGGTCTGACTGACAGGCTCCAGGTGGCGTTTTACGCGAACTATGTGTGGTCCAGGGCCTTTCATAACGGCCCCTTTGAGGAGACCACGTCGCCGGAACCACTTTCCTATGATCGACCTGGGCCGGACGACCATTACAACGCCAGGCGCTTTGTCGGCTTCTCCGGCGAGGTCATCTATCGGTTGTTGAGCCCGTACACGGATCCCTTGGGGGTTGCTGTTTACGTTGAGCCCACGGTCGGCCCGCAATTTCGCGAGCTCGAGACCAAACTGATTTTGCAGAAGAACTTCATGGACGACCGGTTGGTGACGGCCTTCAACCTCACCTATGCACCGGAATGGCGTTATGACATCGTCGATGGCGATCCGTCGCGAAAGGCATGGGGCTACGAAACCGACGTCAATGCGAATGTCGCCGCCTCGTATCGCTTTGCGCCCAACTGGTCGGCGGGTTTCGAGCTAGTCAACGAGCACGAGTACAACAGCTACACCTTCAGCAAGGAAACGAATAATGGTTATTTCTTCGGCCCGGTGATCCACTACGGCGGCAAGAAATTCTTCCTGACCGCAACCTTCCTCGAGCAATT
>DASXND010000464.1:0-6091 GCA_036495265.1 Dyella sp. | reverse complement strand
CAGCACGATGGCCGCCACCAAGGCAAGGAGCCATCGGTGTTTCCGCGAGGCTGGATGATCAAGCCGGAGCTTGTCCATGACGCACCCTCCGCGAGGGTTGGGGTAGTTAAGGTAACGCTGGAGGGGGCGGAGGGCGGTACGGGGGTATTGGGCTTGGTTCTGGAGCGTTCATTCAGCTCGCTGCCTGATACGCAAAAGCCTTGGCGAAATGCTTCGTCAGGGGGACATTCGGTGGCGTGGAGGTCGGGATTGTTCGGCCCATCCATGGGCCTCACCCTTCCGCGCGTTGCGCTCCAGGGCCAGCCTGCGGCTGTCCTTGTTGTTCCTGACAAATTTGTCGAACCGTTAGGGTCCGTCCACCACCTCTCTCTCCGCCAGATACGCAAAAAGCCCCGCTAGGGGGCTTTTTGCGTATCTGGCGGAGAGAGAGGGATTCGAACCCTCGATAAGGCTTTTGACCCTATACTCCCTTAGCAGGGGAGCCCCTTCGGCCTCTCGGGCATCTCTCCGGTTTTGTCCGCATCTCTGCGGAGCCGGCAAGGATACTAACCGGCTCGCTTGAGGTAAAGCTTTAATTGATCGTCAGTGCTCGCCAGACTCACTGGAGGCGCTGCCATCCGGCTCGTGCTCGTTCTTGATCCGTTGATAGATCTCTTCGCGATGCACAGCCACGTTTTTGGGCGCGTTGATGCCGATACGCACCTGGTTGCCCTTCACGCCTAGGACGGTAACGGTCACCTCGTCACCGATCATCAAGGTTTCACCGACCCTGCGGGTCAGAATCAACATGTTTGCCACTCCATGAATACTTTGGTCATAGGCCAACAGACGGTTATGCCTCACCCCTGAGCTTCACCGTCTGGTAGTTCGACGATCTTACCCGTCGAAGGCCCTACCGCCTTCCCCGGTTTCACAGACCAGGCATCCTTCTATAGATGCCATGTCGAGCGACACCGTCGCAACACTTCGGTGTCGGCAGTGTTCGGATACTAGCCGAGCGTCCGAGGGCAGCGCAATGCGTAAACGGGACCGTGAGCTTAATGGTTGACTGGCCTCAGGAGGCCAGCCGCTCGCCAATCCAGCCGGCCAGTCCACTCAGGATGCGCGGCAGTTCGCTGGTGTCGCTGCCACCACCCTGAGCCATGTCTGGGCGACCACCGCCCTTGCCGTCGATCTGTCCCGCCACATGGGCAACGACGTCGCCCGCTTTGACTCGGCCCAAAGCCTTGCCATGCACGCCGGCCACCAACGACACCCGGCCGTCCACGGCACCGGCCAGCAGGATCACGCAATCGGCAAGTTGCTGCTTGAGCTGATCCACGCTGTCACGCAGGGCCTTCGCGTCCAGACCTTCGAGGCGAGCGGCAACGATCTTGATGCCATGGATGTCGTGGGCGGTGGAAGCCAGATCGGCCGTGGCCGAACCGGCGGCCTTGGAACGCAGCGACTCCAGTTCGCGTTCCAGTTTCTTCTGCTTGTCGAACAGTTGGCGCAACTTCTCGACCGCGTCGTCGCCGTGGGCGGACAGCAGCTGCGAGAGTTCGCCCAGTCGACGTTCCTCATCGGCCACATAGCCCAAGGCACCGGCGCCGCTCACCGCCTCGATACGGCGCACACCGGACGCGACGCCCGCTTCGCTCACGATCTTGAACAAGCCGATATCACCCGTGCGGCCGACATGCGTGCCACCACACAGTTCCGTGGAGAACTCACCCATCTTGAGCACGCGCACTTCGTCGCCGTACTTCTCGCCAAACAAGGCCATGGCACCGAACTCGATCGCGGCGTCGTAGGCCATCTGGTGCACTTCGGCGGGTGCGTTGCGCCGCACTTCGGCATTCACCAGGGCTTCGATCTCACGCAACTCGTCCGTGCTGAGCGGCTTGAAGTGCGAGAAGTCGAAGCGCAAACGCTCCGGTGCCACCAGCGAGCCCTTCTGCGTGACGTGCTCGCCCAGCACCTTGCGCAAGGCGGCGTGCAGCAAATGGGTGGCCGAATGATTGAGCACGATGGCCTGACGGCGCGCCTGATCCACTGTTGCGTCGACGACGTCGCCGACGCGAAGTGGTCGCGTGCCATGCCAACGACCGGCGTGACCGAAGAACACGCCACCCATCTTGAGTGCATCGCCCACCTCGAAACGACCGGCGCCGTTCACCAGGCTGCCGATATCGCCCACCTGTCCACCGGATTCGGCGTAGAACGGCGTGCGGTCGAGGATGACTAGCCCTTCGTCGCCATCGCCCAGCTGATCAAGCTGTTTGCCTGCACGCACGATGCCGATGACCTTACCCTCAGCGGCTAGCGCTTCGTAGCCGAGGAACACCGTCGGTGCCAGCTGGCTGGCGAGTTCGGCCGGCATCTGGCCCTTGGCTTCGAAGCGGCCGCCCTCGCGGCTGCGTTCCTGTTGTTCCTTCATCGCCAGTTCGAAGCCGTCCATGTCCACCGACATGCCGCGTTCGCGCGCGATATCGGCGGTCAGGTCCACCGGGAAGCCATAGGTGTCGTAGAGACGGAACGCGTCGGCACCCGGGATCGTCTTCTCGGCCTTGGACGCCACCGTGTCGAACAGGCGCATGCCGTTCTCCAGCGTCTCGCCAAAGCGCTTTTCTTCGGTACGTAGCGCCTCTTCGACAAAGGACTGCTTGGCCGCGAGTTCCGGATAAGCCTCGCCCATCTCTTCGACCAGCGGCTGCACCATCTTCCAGAAGAAATCCCCGCGCACACCCAGCATCCAGCCGTGACGCAGTGCGCGACGGATGATGCGGCGAAGCACGTAGCCGCGGCCCTCATTGGACGGCAACACACCGTCGACGATAAGGAACGAGCAGGCGCGAATATGATCGGCGATCACGCGCAACGACTTGTTGGCCAGATCCGGCGTGCCGGTCAGTTTGGAAGCCACCTTGATCAGGTGTTCGAACAGATCGATCTCGTAGTTGGAGTGCACGTGCTGCAGCACAGCCGCGAGGCGCTCCAGGCCCATCCCCGTATCCACGCACGGCGCCGGCAGCGGCGACAGCGTGCCGTCGGGCGCGCGGTCGAACTGCATGAACACCAGATTCCAGATCTCGATATAACGGTCGCCGTCTTCATCCGGCGAACCCGGAGGGCCACCAGCGATATCAGCGCCGTGATCGTAGAAGATCTCGGTGCACGGGCCGCAGGGGCCGGTGTCGGCCATCTGCCAGAAATTGTCCGAAGCGAACGGTGCGCCCTTGTTATCGCCAATGCGCACGATGCGCTCGGCCGGCACGCCCATGCCCTTGTTCCACAGATCGTAGGCCTCGTCGTCGGTGTGATACACCGTGACCCAGAGCTTGTCCTTGGGCAGCTTGAAGACCTCGGTCAACAGCTCCCAGGCGTAGGCGATGGCCTCGCGCTTGAAGTAGTCGCCGAACGACCAGTTGCCGAGCATCTCGAAGAACGTGTGGTGGCGCGCGGTGTAGCCCACCGCATCCAGATCGTTGTGCTTGCCGCCGGCGCGCAGGCAGCGCTGAACATCGGCCGCGCGCGTATACGGCAGCTTCTCGCTGCCCAGGAACACGTTCTTGAATTGCACCATGCCCGAGTTGGTGAACAACAGGGTCGGGTCGCTGGCCGGCACCAGCGAACTGGACGGCACGATCGTGTGGTCTTTCGAGCGGAAATAATCGAGGAAAGTCGAGCGGATTTCGGCGGTTTTCATGCGCTTGGGGAGGACCAGAAGGAGGGTTCAGCCAGGGCCGCACCGCCGCGGCCATCCCGCCATCATCCCAGGATGAAGGGTTTCAGGAATCTCCGTCGGCTGTGTCGTCCACGTCGGCGTGGGTAACACTCCGTACTGTGGCGGCGGGAAAGCCTCGACGCAAGAGGAATTGCGCTCTGCGGGCCCGTTCTTCGTGGTCGGAGGTGGCCGCTGCGCCATAACGCCGTCGCAGCTGGGCGGCCGCGACGGCGGTCCAGTCGACCTGGGCCGCGTCCAGCACCTCGCGGATGCGGGCATCGGCGAGCCCATGGCTCTTCAGCTCCGCCCGTACCCGCATGGGACCGTAGCCCTGCCCCACCCGGCTGCGCACCAGCATTTCGGCGAAACGATCATCGTCCTGGTAGTGCTGTTCACCCAGGCGATCGAGTGCCGCGCCGGCCTCCTCGCCCTCGTAGCCGCCCTGGCGCAGCTTGAGTTTCAGCTCGCGGCGGGAGTGTTCCCGGCGTGCCAGCAAACCCAGCGCCTTGCTATAGGCGCTGGGTTTGGGTTTCTTGCTGTCTTCCCCGTCGGAGCGGCGTTTCATGGCACCAGGCGCCGCCGCCTCAGTAGACCTTGTAGACCTGACCGGTCTGCAGGCCTTCCACGCTGCGGCTGAACGCCAGCGCCGAACGGGCTGCCGTCACCGGCTCAAAGCCGCGGAAATACGGGGCGTAATCGCCCATCGCCTCGACCAGCACGTTCGGGCTGACCACGTTGATGCGCAAGCCGCGCGGCAGCTCGATGGCCACCGCCCGCACGAAGGCTTCCACCGCACCGTTCACCAGGCTGGCCGAACTGCCCTGGGCGATCGGCTGCTCGGACAGGATGCCGGTAGTCAGGGTGATCGAGCCGCCATCGCGCAGATGGTCGCGCGCTGCCAGGGCCAGATTGACCTGGCCCATCAGCTTGTCGGTAATGCCCCGCGTATGCTTGGACTCGCCGAACGGCGCCGCGGCGAAATCCGCCAGTGGCGCAAACGTCACCCGGCCAGCGGTGCTGATCACCGCATCCAGTTCGCCGACCTGGGCCAGGCCTTGACGGATGCTGGCCACATCGGTGAGATCCATGCGCACGTCGCCGGACTGACGTCCGGCGGTGATGACTTCATGGCGCTGCTCCAGCTCGGTCGCTACGGCGCTGCCGAGGGTGCCGGAGGCGCCGATCAGCAGGATGCGCAGACGTCGCTCGGCCATGCTCAGGTCTCTTCCATCGCTTCTTCGGAGACCGGCGCGGGCTTGCCGCCGCTGGGGGCCAGCAGGCGTTTGCGTAGCTCGGCGTCGACCTCATTGGTGATGGCCGGGTTGTCACGCAGGAACTGGCGCACGTTCTCCTTGCCCTGGCCGATACGGTCGCCCTTGTAGCTGTACCAAGCGCCAGACTTGTCGATCAGATTCTGTGCCACGCCCAGCTCGATGATCTCGCCTTCGCGAGAGGTGCCCTCGCCGTACAGGATCTCGAATTCGGCCTGGCGGAACGGCGGCGCCACCTTGTTCTTGACCACCTTGACGCGGGTTTCGGAGCCAACCACCTCGTCGCCCTTCTTCACCGCGCCGATGCGGCGGATATCCAGGCGCACCGAGGCATAGAACTTCAGCGCGTTGCCGCCGGTGGTGGTTTCCGGGCTGCCGAACATCACGCCGATCTTCATACGGATCTGGTTGATGAAGATCACCAGGCAACCGGACTTCTTGATGTTGGCGGTGAGCTTGCGCAGCGCCTGGCTCATCAGGCGGGCGTGCAGGCCGACGTGGGAGTCGCCCATCTCGCCTTCGATTTCAGCCTTGGGCGTGAGCGCAGCGACCGAGTCGACCACCACCACGTCCACGGCGCCCGAGCGCACCAGCATGTCGGCGATTTCCAGGGCCTGCTCGCCGGTATCCGGCTGCGACACCAGCAGGTCGTCCACGTTGACGCCCAGCTTGGCGGCGTAGCTCGGGTCGAGCGCATGCTCGGCGTCGACGAAGGCCGCCGTGCCGCCGTTCTTCTGACAGTTGGCGATGACCTGCAGGGTCAGCGTGGTCTTACCCGAGGATTCCGGGCCGTAGATTTCCACCACGCGGCCACGCGGCAGACCGCCGATGCCGAGCGCGATGTCCAGGCCCAGCGAACCGGTGGACACTGTCTCGATGGCCTCGTCGACGCGATCACCCATGCGCATGACCGCGCCCTTGCCGAACTGCTTCTCGATCTGACCGAGGGCGGAAGTGAGCGCGCGGCGCTTGTTGTCATCCATCGTCTTGAATCCTGGGGTGGCAGTGAATGAGGGCATGATGCCCGTGGCTAGTCTCACGGGCTGCGATCTGTGATTTCAAAGTATCCCACAACGGTCAAGCGGGTCAGGGCGGCCTTGGCGACTCAGTCCGT